>NZ_JAAFZF010000066.1:0-12641 GCF_010614825.1 Neobacillus sedimentimangrovi | reverse complement strand
AATGGAGTTCATGACACGAATTCCTGCTTTCTTTGTTTTCACATAGATGTTACAGTCATCCGCATACCGAACAAACTTATGTCCACGTTTCTCAGCTCCTTATCCAATTCATGAAGCATGATGTTTGATAAAAGTGGACTGAGCGGGCCGCCTTGAGGCGTTCCCATGTCCGTTTCCATTACTACTCCATTGATCATCACGCCTGATTGAAGATACCGGCGGATTAACTTCAGTAGAATTCGATCTTTGATCGTTTTCGCCAAGATCCCCATCAGTTTGTCGTGATTCACCTTGTCAAAGAATTTCTCTAGGTCTATATCGACTACCCAACGATATCCTTCTTTGGATATAGCCCTTTGCTTCCCTAACCGCATCATGTCCCCTTCTACCTGGTCGGAAACCATAGCTACGGTCCGAGAAGGTCGGATCAAAGATTTTCGTCAACACTTGGGCAATCGCTTGTTGGATGAAACGATCGGTCACGGTAGGGATCCCTAGAAGCCTTACTCCTCCGTTCGGTTTCGGGATTTCGACTCGACGGACGGGTGAGGGCTTGTAGGTTCCTTCTCTCAACGACTGTCGAATGGAGTCCCAATTTTCGTAGAGGTGTCTTCGTAGGTCTTTTACGGACATTGCCATCTACTCCGTGACTTCCTTTATTCTGATCGACTCGTTTAAATGCCGCCAGGAGATTTTCCCGTGACAAAATCATTTCCATCAACATTGATATCCTCTCCACGTGAACGAATTCCTCTATTTGTGCCATCTTCTGCTCCACCCTCTTGAAGTCCCCTGTGGAATTCACCACTTCCTTCTTCAAGTAAGTCCTATCGGATTGTCTGCTTCAACACAGAAGATGAACGCCTAGCGATTCGTTCTCCTTAATTGTTCAGTCCTTCCTCTTCCATCTCGAGCTTGAAAGAGTACTATGACTTCTGACTGTTCAGCTATCTATCACTAGATAGGTTACCAAGGTTACTTGGCGTGCCAGTCAGACCTCCCCGGGTAAGAATGTAATCTTTCCTTCCATCCATCTGCTTCATTTACTCTGTATCACCTTCGGCTGTAAATGTCAAAATAAGAATGCACAATTTTGATTGTATAGTGATGTACAAAAATGATTTTATGGATAATTATGTTATTAAGTGGTGGATAGTAATAACTTGACATGGAGCCTCTACGGGCATGACTTACGAGCCAAGAAGCCAGCAATATCAATAGCTGGCTCCGCCTAACAAGGCTATCATGCCCGCCTCTCCATGTAAAGTTGCCCTAAGGCAATGAGAGAAGCTATATAGCTTTAAACAATCATTTTTGTACATAGTTAAATTAGCATTTCCACCTTCGGCAGAAAGGGCTTCGTTTTGATGTGCAAACTCACCCAGTGATACCTAGCCTCATATGAAGTTCGTGTTCCTCAGACCGGAAGTTTGCCGCTCGCTTCCTTCAGATTCCGCGTCACCACGGACACCCTTGCGTTAAGCTAACTGCTACTTCTGCCTTCGCAGCTAGGGACTTTCACCCTATAGATTACACCCATGCCGGGCGCACATATGAAAGAGGGTGTTCCAAAGGAACACCCTCTTTTTTCATTTATTAATATTTTACTACCACTGCACCAATGATAATTAATAAAATGAACAAGACAACGATTAACGCAAATCCACCGTAACCAAAGCCAAATCCATAGCCATACCCATAAGTAGGATATCCACAGCCTCCGCCATATCCATAATGCATATTTACATATCACTCCTCAAATATATTTCTATTCCTTGTTACTTTATGTTATAGGTGCTTGACCTGTCTATGTATTCGCCTATATGATGAATACGATTATGAATTGGGGGGTGAAATAATGAAAAGCATCTTGAAGAGTTTTATTAACGGAATCTTAACGATCGTCCCAATAATTCTCGTTATTTATGTTATTTATAAAACATTTATTTTTTTAGATGGATTGCTCGGCAATACTTTAAAACCATACTTGAAGGAAGATTATATTCCCGGTATCGGCTTACTATCCACTATCATTCTTATCACACTTTTAGGATGGCTCTCAACAAAATATATTACGGGAAAAATCATTAAAATCATTGATCGTCTCCTTGAAAAAATTCCTGTCGTAAAAACTATATACTCCGTGATAAAGGATACCATTCAAAGTTTTCTGGGGGAGAAAAAATCATTTTCAAAGGTTGCATTGGTAACGATACCTGGTACTGAAATGCGTAGTATCGGATTTATTACTTCTGAACAATTAGAAGACTTTTACAGCCCATTAAAGGATCATATCGCAGTCTATATCCCGCAAACCTTTCAAGTAGCAGGTTTTACATTTTTAATCCCTAAAGAGCAAGTGGAAATCATTAATATAAAACCTGAGGAAGCAATGAAATTTATCCTTTCCGGAGGAATGACCTCGACCGTAAAGCAAAAAGAAGCTGAATAATAAATAGTAAAAAGCCGCTGTTTATAGCGGCTTTTACTCAAATAGCTTTATATAATCTCCATACCCCTCCTCAGCAAGCCTTTCTTTCGGGATAAATCTCAAGGCTGCAGAGTTAATGCAATAACGGAGACCGGTTGGAGCTGGTCCATCGTTAAACACATGTCCCAAATGAGAATCAGCTGTTTTGCTCCTCACTTCTGTCCGAATCATAGAATGGCTGTAATCCGCCTTCTCAATGATTTCCTCTTTATCGAGAGGCTTGGAAAAGCTTGGCCAGCCGCAGCCAGCATCAAACTTGTCAAGTGAACTGAATAATGGCTTTCCAGACACGATATCAACATAAATGCCTTCTCGAGTTTCGTTCCAATATTCATTATGAAATGGAGGTTCCGTACCATTTTTTTGCGTCACTTCAAATTGCATGGGTGTTAATTTTTTTTTCAGCTTTTCCATATCTTTTTCTTTCACTTGGTATTCCCCCAATGCTTCTGAATAAAACCGGCACGCCCTGATCCGATTTGATATCTTTCATAATGAACCGGATTCTTTTTATAATAATACTGGTGGTATTCCTCAGCTGGATAAAACGGCTTTGCTGGTAATATGGGTGTGACAATAGGCTTGTTAAACCTGCCGCTTTCCTCCAATGCTTTTTTTGATTCCTCCGCAAGCTTCTTTTGGGTTGGATTATGGTAAAAAATAGCTGTCTGATAAGATTTCCCTCGGTCATGAAACTGGCCAGTCGGGTCTGTCGGATCAATTTGCTGCCAAAATATCTCTAATAGTTTTTCATATGGAAAGATTTTCGGATCAAAGGTAATTTGTACAGCCTCATAATGACCGGTTGTATCGGAACAAACCTCCTGATAAGTTGGGTTTTCTACGTGTCCTCCTGTATAACCAGATATAACACTTTTAATGCCCGGCTGTTCATCAAAAGGCTTTACCATACACCAAAAACATCCGCCAGCAAAGGTTGCCAGCTCGTATTTTTCGTTCATCGTTTTACACCCCGTTTTTTGCAAAAATCTTGCCATCACTATTTTATTTAACTTACTGGAACAAAAATGAAAAAGGAAATCCGATCATTTTTTAAATCAATCTGATCTACTTTTATTTTCATATCACTCTTGAGGTTTAGTTGTTGCATATGAACATAAATTTGTTTGTCATTTGGCCTAATTTCGACGCCTTTTGGCAGTTTATAATTTTCACTGATAAATTTAAGTACATAAGAAATCGGAAGAGGCAGGTTACCAATGGACATTGATTTTTGTATGAGGACCAGATCCCCATTTTCAAGTGCTTTTGGTACAAAAGTTAATTTCATATTTACTTCTTGACTAAACACTGGCAATGTTCCATATAATTCCACATCGTTCCCTAATAAAACTTTATATTCAATTGGGGAATCGGCTGCCTCTTTCTTTATATAATGATTTATGAGCTGATTTAAATCATATTTATTTGAATGCACTTGGAATGAAACATAATTTTTATCATCTTTGGATTTCACATTCTTTATTTCCTGATCCGGAGTTAAAACAAGTGAAAAAATAATTATTGCAATTAAAAGGTTAGCCCCCAACAGGATTAGAAATCCTACTTTCCATTTGTTTTTCATAAAAATCTAATTCTCCTCTTTAGTTACCATAAACGACTTCTTTTCCATATCCGGCAGAACCTTACTTTCTAGTGTTTCATTCAGTCTATGGGCAATCAATTCATATCCCTTGTCATTCGGGTGGAAATTATCGCTATAAAGTAAATTTTCATCCGAATTAGTAAACAAATCTTTAATACCGACATAATATGCATTTGGATATCTTGAAATCACTGATTGCGCTGTATTGTTCCACTCGGAAACAATTTCATCAAATTCTTTAATATCAGAGAACCACTTAGAAAACGGATTATATAAACCTACTAATACAATCGATACATCTGGGTTTTCTTGAAGGATTGTTTCCATAATTTCACTTAGGTTATTTTCGAAAACATCCTTCCCTTTCATAAATTCATCAATTTGAAGATGATAAAAATTATCCTTAACCACTTTCATAATATCATTTCCACCAATAGTAAGGATGACCAAATCTGCCTTTCGTAATACTTCTTTCATTTCATTTGATTGAAGTCTTTTTAACAGCTGATCTGAACGGTTTCCCTTTACACCGTAATTATAGAAATCTACCTCTTTGATATGTTCTTCTTCTTCCAACATGGATTCTAAATATGGTAAATATCCACCCTGACCTGTGCTATCACCCACTCCAAGTGTTAATGAGTCCCCTGCTGACAGCACCGTTAAGGTAGATGGAGATTCATTTGCAGGAATCGTTTCAAAAGCTTTTGCTGTCGTTTCCTTCGCTTGTCGAATTGCTTTCTGTTCAATTTTAAAGCAAGAGCTTAAGAATATAGCGGAGATAATGAGAAGGGGGAGTAACTTTTTCATTTTATCACCTGCCTTCTTTAGCTTATGTTTATTATAACATGACAATTTTTATACAGAACAAACATATACTATATCTTATTCCCAATAAAAAAAATAGACCATTGTATTGGTCTATTGTAACTTTTCAATGTCAGAAATAATTGTTTCGTAAGGTACATCCTTATATAAATCATATGTTTTTTTAATTTTTCCATCTGGGCCAACCAAATATACATAAGTTTGATGAATAACCTGATTTCCTTCCTCCGGTTTTTTCACGATTGTTTTGAACGTCTTCCTTGCATAGCTTTCAATAAATTCCTGGGAATAGCCTGTTAAAAAAGTCCAATTGTTTAAATCTGCACTAAATTGTTTCGCATAAGATGTTAATATTTCAGGTGTATCCACTGTAGGATCGACACTAAATGAAACAAATTCAACGTTTTCAAACCCTTCCTCTTTAACCATTTTCTGTAATTTCACCATATTTGCGGTCATCGGAGGGCACACATCCCCACAGTTCGTAAAAATAAAATCTGCAATCCATGTTTTCCCTTCCAAATCCTTTAGGGAAAATGGCTTATTATCATTAGTTGTTGCTGAAAAATCTTCAACATCCCAATTTAGGGCATTTTTTATTTCTTTTTGACCACATGCAGCCAATAACAGGATGGAAATAACAAATAATAACATAACCAAACGATATTTCATATTATCACCTTCATCCACTTCATTTACATCCTTGAATAGTGTAACAAAGTTTCATCTAAGAAAAAAGGAAAAGAATATTGATCATCATTATTTATCTGTAAAATTTGAACAAAATGTTTCAGGAACCCTAAATTTATGGTATGATGAATGAACATTCAGTCGATTTTCAAGAAAATTATAAATCTTTTTTACAAATTTGTGAGGTGATTCAATGATGGATCGAATCGGACCGATATTAATTGTGGAAGGACCAAATAACAGCAAAGTCCCTTATTCCAGAAGCCTCTATCTAGATTGTTCCGAAAAAATTTTAATTGATTCTGGTGCGGATGCCACCACTCTTCTTCATCTCGATCATGAACTGGGGGTTAATCAAATTTTCAACACCCATTACCATCCAGATCACACACGGCACAACTATTTATTTAAAAAAGCTGTAAAACTAATCAACCCAATTGAATATGAAACAACACGAACGTTAGATGATATCGCCCGTGCCTATGGAATTTTTCAAGAATGGGGCCAATCAGCAATAGAAAAATGGAAATCATCTATTCCACAGAAATGGGTGGAAAGCCTTCGTCAGATTTCCGGGTCGTATGAATATGAAACCGAATATCAATTTGGTAAAGAAAAGGTCATCTTTTTACATACTCCTGGACATACAAGTGGTTTTTCCTGCCCATATTTTCCTGATTTAGGTGTCGTCTTTACAGCAGATTATGACATGACCTCTTTTGGTCCATGGTATAACGGGGCCGATGGTGATATAGAGGACTTTATTGCTTCTGGACAACGACTACTGTCCCTTGATGTAAAAACTTATATCACTGGTCACCAAAAAGGAATATTTACTAATAATGAATACCATCAGGCAATGAAAACTTATCTCTCCATCATTGATCGACGTGATGAAATCATTGATCGGTATGTTCAGCAGGGTTTAAATTTTAATGAAATTGCGGAAATTGGAATTTTCTATCCTAAAAAAGCATTGCAAAAAAATCCAATATTGAAAACATGGGAACGTAGCGGAATCCGCAAGCACTTAAAGCGTCTAGGATATTCAATTGAAGAAAAGGCAAATGAGATAATCAAGATGTAAGACATAAAAATGAGCATCGGTCAATCCGATGCTCTTTAGTTCTTTATGCATTATTCTTTAACTCATCAATTCGAAACAGCTGTTCATAATCTTTCCATTTCATAACCTTCTTCAAATACTCCTTAAAGGAGTAGCACTTCTTCGGGCTTTGCTCCCTATAGATTGACTTAATAAACATTTGCAAACGGACTTGGATCAAAAATTTAAATGTACTATCGTCCTCCAATACAGGAATATCTAGAACTTTAACCTTCTGTCCAACTACATTTTTGAACTCCAGGCTTTTCAATAACAAAATATCAATCCTCTTTTTCACCCGTTTGACTATATTATACACCTTTTCCCTATCGAAATCTGTCTAAATGTGCTGATTATATTTTTGAGTTTTATACTCTCTTAAACACTGCCATCAAATAAATTTCTGTAACAAGTCAATTAATTAATACTAGGAACATATAATCTTGTTACAATGTAGCTATTAAATGATAAACATTAGTGGATTTACCTTTTTTTAGCTTTATATACGTGGAAGGAAGTCGATCATTATTTAAGTGCGGGCCAATCCATATACAAAAATATAGTTTGAATAACATTCATAAGAGATATTATTTTTTATATTTCAAATTTCACAAAAAATAAATCAGCTATCACATATTTTAATATTAATAATTAAGGTATACAAAAAAGACCCTGATTTTAAACTACTTAAATCAAGGTCAGATTAAACATGTTTTTCAAATCCGTTACGTTTTCTAATAACAATTTGAAGGAAAATTCCAGTAAATACCAATAGCCCTCCAGCTATTAAAATGTTATACATATTCGTACCTGTCACAGGGAGTTTTGGCCCATCCGCTGGGAGAACACCACCTAATGTTCCTTCGACATACAACTTAAACTGAAACTCAGTTTCAAGACCTTGGAATTCATTAGTTAAATCTATTGGAACCTTAACATGAATTTGTAATTTTTCATTGTGTTTACTTTTTAATAATCTTGGGGGCAATTGCTTAAATTCAAATAACTTCCCCTCAAATAATACATCACTATTATCCTTTATAGTTAAATCTAGCTTGTTATAAAATATTCTCGAACCTGATAAAAATTTACTTGAGAAAATATAATTAAAGTCCTGTTTTCCATTATTTTTAATTATTAAATCACGTGTTACCCAATCTCCTGGTTTAACATTGGTTAGATCGATAAGAATCGTGCTTGGATCTGTAGTTAAATCAATTTCATAATTATTTGTTTCTCCATATACCCGAGTAGGTGATAAAAATAAAAGAAAAATAGATAGATAAATGTATATTTTCCTCATAAAATACCTCTTAAAATTGGTAAAGAAAAGGCGGAAGACCCACCTTTTCTTTTTTTATTAAAGAATTAGTCTTTATTAACTTCTGTTGTTTCTGTTTTATGCTTAGCTGAACCTTTTGTAACTGGGTTAGGCATATTTTGACCATCAGCAGAACCTTGAACTTCGTTATTTACAGAACCATTTTGATTATGGGTATCAATGTGTACTCCATCCCACTGAGTAGCTTCAAGGTTAAAGAAGAAATCAATCTTATCATTCATAAATTTGTTTTGAATATATTCACCATTATCATCTTTGGTTAGGTCATTATTAAATGTAATTTGGATGAATACATCATCAGTATCCGTTGGATTGACTGGTAGCCCTCTTTCAGCTTCTTGACCTTTAGCAACAGTTAGAGGTGCAAGGTTAATTTTACCACCAGCCCCCTTGTATTCATCTTTAATTTTTGGCCCATAAGTTTGTGGACCAGCAACTAAATCTGCTAATGTTAAAGTTTCACCAGACTTAACAATATTATTTCGTGGTTCCCATTTTTGCGATTCTCCATCAACCGAGGCAAAATCAATTACAAATTGTGATAGATAATCTTCTTGAGTTGAAGGATCTCCCCCATCTTTAAAATTTTTTGCTGTAACATCTAATAAAACTTCTTTAATTGCCAATGTACCAGCATTATTTAATTTGAAAATTCTTTGTACATTGTCCCCTGGTTTTAAGTTAGATAGATCGAAGCTAATTGGTTTATTTCCACTTTTACCAACAACAAGGTCTAATTTACCCGATGCAAAATGGTTATTAACTGTTGCTGTGTCGTTAAAAGCTGCCCATGTTCCCCCACCAATTAATGATAAACCTAGTGCTGCTGATGCTACACCCATACCTAATTTCTTTTTAATACTCATTTTTCTTCCTCCTTAATTTCTCCTCCGTTTTTTCGAGGTATGTAGTTTATTATTGAATCCCTATGTTTCCATAAGGAATACAACCAATTTAAGCAGTTCTTTGTGCTTCTTTTTGGGTTTTATCTAATTCTCTTAAGCCCGTTATGATAGAGTAGGCTGAGTATATTAGTAATAGAACCCCTGGAGTAATAAGTAAGGTTGCCATACCTTTATTTGACTTTGCAAAATCCATGAAATATCCAATAAACGGTATGGTAAAACCTGTATATTCTCCAATAACATTTTGAGATAAAACAAGGTTAGTGTCTGCGTCTTCGTTATTATCACCTTTTGTTTGGTACATTACTTGATCATCCTGTTTGATTACCTTAATAATTCTGTGTGTAACCACAGATTGGTCTTGTTGCAAATATGAAATAATATCATTTTCTTTTAGTTTTGTTGTATCAGCTAATGGCTTCACTGTTATTATTGAGCCGGTTTTAAAAGTAGGCTCCATTGACCCGGAAAGTACGGTTTTTAACCGGTATCCAAGGAAATTTGGTTCTCCTCCGGAAGCTTTAGATGAAACGACAACGAAAATCATGAAAATTAACAGCAAGAATAAAATGATAGACAGCAAATTACTAGTAATCTTCCAAACTTTTTTTACAGTCATAATTGCACCACTCCATTTCAATTGACTTTTACATTTGTTTTGGAAACAGTTAAGCTAATTCCAGCTGACTCATTTCCATTTTTATCAACTGTTGTAATTCTATAGGTGACTTTTGTTTTTGTATCATCTTTTCCTAGTTCTAGTTTTTGATCTTTAAATTCTGGTGAGATCATATTACCTTCTTTATAAATTTTTAAGTGACTAAACTCTGGTGATGTTGGATTCTTCCAAGTTATTGTTACCTGACCACTCTGACCTTTTATATTCCATTTGATATCAGTAATCTCACCTATTGGCTGTTTTGTTTCAGGTTGTGGCTTAGGATCATTACTATTGTCTGGGATTGTTGTATCCTCAGAGGGTGGTAAGTTATCGACGATATTAACAGTAATTAACTGACTCCATCCTATGTAAGTATGTCCATTCGCATCTGGGTTATTTTTCGCAGGGTGGCCGAGTGGTCTACGTATAGTAAACCGATAGTTACCATTTTCTGTTACAGCAGCTGAAATGGTCCCCATTTTACCACTTTGAATGATTGGTACAACACCTGTAGCAACTGGATTACCTACTGGTTTTCCATCAACAACTTTATATAAGAAATACCTCCAAGTTGATGTTGAATTTGCTCTATCTCCCGCATTTTTAACAGTTGTATAAACAGTATTACCCTCTGCCCAGGCCTTAGTACCATCAAAATCTAAAGAGCTCTTATCCCAATCATTATTATCTGTATCCCAGTTGGCATGAAGGGAATTTTTAATAACTTCAATATCATTAAACGCAGCACCTGTGGTCGATGTTAAATAAGCCCCCGTTAATATTAGGACATACCATATCGAAACGAGCTGCCCAGCAATAAGTATCTTTCTAGCACGAGATCTAAATTTCCTTACACGTTTCGATCGCATAATTTCCTCCTTCTTCGTTCTATATATTGAATAATAACGATGTTATTTATAAAGAACGAAGTTGGTAAATTTTTAATTAACCCTAAGTATTACTTTATTTTCGTTCTTTTTATTGAACTCGCGAGTTAAGTATACTTCACAATAACGAACAAGAAAAAGCCTAAAAATCGCTAATTCTTCTTAATAAAGAACGTTTTTGTTCGTTTTTCTTTAAATTTCTCTTATTTCCTTACTTTTTTGTATTTTATAAAGAATTTTTTGTTCTTTATAATGAAATATTGATAATGGTTGTTTCTATATTTATAGGAGGTAAAGGTGATGTTAGGTGAACGAATAAAGCGATTAAGAATAGAAAAAGGATTATCTCTGACAGATCTAGCTAGAATTGCAGGTGTTTCAAAGTCATATTTAAGTCAAATTGAACGTGGAAAACAAAACAATCCTTCTCTCCAGTTTTTACAAAAAATCGCAATACCTCTGGAAACGAGTTTGGAATATTTATTAGAAGAAATAGAGGATCAAGTAAATGTCCATAATACATTAGATAGTGAATGGCAATTATTAATTCAAAAAGCCATTCAGAATGGAATAGATAAAGAGGATTTCAAAGAGTATTTAAACTTTTTAAAATATCAAAAATGGAGAAATACAAAAAAAGACCTTTAGTAATTCTCACTAAAGGTCTAAATGATTAAGCTTCTATTTTTTCTTCTTCTTGTTCCTTCTTTAATCGTTTTCGGAACACAAATTTAGATAAGCTAATACTAATTTCATATAGCAACAATAACGGCAATGTCACAACAAAATCAGACATAAAGTCAGGTGGAGTTATTACGATCGCAACAATGATTAAAACAAAATAGGCATATTTCCGTATCCTTGCCAAAACAAATGGATTGATAATACCTAAAGATGTTAAAAACATAACAATCGCCGGCAATTCAAATAACACACCAAAAGGTAGACTCATATACAAAATAAAACGAAAATAGCGGTCAGCCGTAAAGTTTGTGACAAATAAATCTGCTCCCATGTTTAATAAAAAATTTAACACCATTGGGAAAATGATAAAATACCCGAAGGCAAGCCCAATTATAAATAAAATAAATAGTGCTGGAATATAGGATAGGGTAATTTTTCGTTCCGATGGTTTTAATGCCGGTTTGACAAACAACCAAATTTGCAGGGCTAAAACAGGAATGGTACCGGCTATTGCTACTACAGTGGCCAGCATAAAATAGATGCTAATAATGTCACTTGGACCTAAAACCATCAATTTCTCATCTAAATCTCTTACAAACCACTGATAAATATTATCTACATAAATAAATCCAACAATAAAAAAAACGATAAAAGCAATGGCTGAAATAATAATTCTTCTACGTAATTCTTCAAGATGATCTACTAAATATAATTCTTTATCTTCCATATTTTCCCCTACCAACTTTTAAAGATAAGATGTGAATGACTAAGGGACTCACATTCTTATTAAAATATTCTCCGGAAGAAAAAGGTGCAAGACATAAATCTTACACCCTATTTGCTCAATTTTTCCTTTTCTTCCTTCACATCTTCCATTACATCTTCTGTCAATTCACGAGTGGATTTTTTAAATTCTTTTAATGTTTGCCCAAATGCCCGACCGATTTCAGGTAACTTTTTTGGTCCAAAAATAATAAGTGCTAATACTAAAATTAAAATTAAACCGGGTACTCCAATATTCGATAGCATGATCTGCATCCCCTTCAAATTGATATCTCATTGTGATTATAGTATTGTAAATTTATTTTGGGGCATTTTTCCGCAATAATTCATAGTAAATTCACAATATCCATGTCAATAAACTATAATAATATAATTTCGTTTGCTTTTTTGCACAAATTTCATCTCTATAAATGAATGTAACAATAACCTATATCGAATGTCAATCTTGTTTCTATAAACTAATTTTTTTAAAAATTTTGACAATTAATTGGTTATTACTTATAATTGAAACATTAAAATACTTGTTAATAAAGGTTCTCCGTCAAATGTTGGGGTGGTAAAGAAATCAGGCCACCCCTATCCTATATGTAGACCCATTCCTTTATACTGATGTCTCAATAAGATTCTTGCTCGAAATCTCTTGAAGTTTTTATATCCAT
>NZ_JAAFZF010000065.1:0-13382 GCF_010614825.1 Neobacillus sedimentimangrovi | reverse complement strand
TGAATGGAAAGCTTATGAATGGGGGAACAGTCGTAAAGGTTATTGGCGAATCTCAAAAAGTCCCATATTACACAGAACCCTTGGAAACTCCTATTGGAGTAACCAAGGGCTTAAAAGTCTACAGAAACGTTATGAATTCTTGCGTCATTTATCTTGATTGAACCGCCGTATACCGAACGGTACGTACGGTGGTGTGAGAGGTCGGGGGTTAGTCACCCCCTCCTACTCGATTTCTGATTGTCTGTTATTTCTAGTTTTTTTAGGTATTTACTTCTCACCATCTCTATTCGAATAAGGGGAGTTTTTACTGAACTCACCTAAAAAAATCTCCTCTTTATTAAATCCTCTTGTTCAAAGGTAAATCCAGTGCTATCGTCGTTATTTTTACATAACCTTTCTCAAAATTTTTATCGTCTTCGTGTTATAATTTTCAATTTTTTATTCTGGTTTATTTATGTGATTCACTTCACTTCATTGAGAATCATTCCTAATTATTATGTAAGTAAGAAGAACAAACAAAACCAAAAGGGGGATTCTTATATGGAATCGACAAAAGTCAGCCACCAAAAAGCTGAAAACCATGAACCGCTAAAAGGCACATGGATTTCTTGTGGAGTGGTTGGAGGAGTTATTTTAATTACTTATCTAATCGTTTATGGCTTATATATGGTCCGAGTATAAGGGAGGGGAGTAGAAGATGCATCGTGGTGAAAAAATTTGGCTGACGTTAAGCTTCGGAATGATTATGATTTTCATGCTTATCACAGGTTATCAAGCATTTGCATTAGAAATGGGACCCCCAAGTAATATGGAAACGATTGATCCAACGAAAGTCGATCAAACTGCACCATTTGATAAACCGGGTGTAAAACAGGTTGGCGAAAATGAATACGAAGTGGTGATGACATTACAAGCATTTAGCTTTAATCCAAACAAAATTGAAGTTCCAGCAGGATCTACCGTTACTTTTGTATTAACTTCCAAGGATGTAACACATGGATTCCAGATTGCCGGCACAAACGTGAATGCAATGGTCCCACCAGGTCACATTCAAAAAATCAAACAAAAATTTGATAAAGCTGGCGAGTATTTAATTCTATGTAATGAGTATTGTGGTGCCGGCCATCAAGTGATGGGCACAACCATTACTGTGAAATAAAGGGGGGAAAGTAAATGGCAACCATAACCGCAAAAACGATAAGAGAAACAACGAATAAAGCACTTGGCATTAGTCCAGAAGATGCCAAAATTTCAAAAACATATTTAACGGTAGCCTTTAGCGCCTTGCTTCTCGGCGGATTTTTAGGATTGTTGCAAGGGTTAAATCGGGCAGGTCTCTTGGAAATGCCATCATGGCTAAACTATTATCAAGTTCTTACTGCGCACGGTGTTTTATTAATACTAGTATTAACAGCATTCTTTATTATCGGTTATTTTTATGCAGGGATGTCACATACTTTAGGTGGTCTTCTTCCTAAAGTGAGAAAGATTGTCTGGACTGGTTTTGCGTCCAAAATGATCGGAATTGTCTTGGTTGTGATTCCGATTCTTATGAATGAAGCATCTGTCATGTATACATTTTACCCGCCAATGGCGGCACATCCTATGTTCTATTTTGGATTAGTGTTTGTAGCATTAGGTATTTGGCTGGCTTGTGTAGGATGTTTTATCAATGTAGCCAACTGGAGAAAAAATCATAAAGGTCAGCATGTTCCAATCTTTGCTTATTTTGCAACTGGTGTGTTTGTCCTATTATTCTTCGCACTTATTCCTGTAGCCATTGAAGTTTTCATGATTATTCCTTGGGTGCTTGGCTGGGTGGATGGCATTAATGTCATGGTATCGCGTACACTATTCTGGGCATTCGGCCATACATTGGTTAACATCTGGTATTTATCAGCGACTTCTGCTTGGTATGTAGTTGTTCCGAAAATTATTGGCGGAAGACGCTGGAGTGATACATTAACTCGCGTCGTGATTATTGCTTTAGTCGTCATGAACATTACTGGTGGATTCCACCACCAAATTATTGACCCAGGTATTGATGAAGGCATCAAATATATGCACGTATTTATGAGCTTGGCTATCGGTTTCCCTTCATTAATGACAGCTTATGCTATGTTTGCCGTATTTGAAAGAACCGCTAGAAAGAAAGGCGGTAAAGGATTGCTTGGCTGGTATAAAAAACTACCTTGGGGGGATGTTCGTTTCTTAGCACCATTCATTGCAATGGTAGCCTTCATTCCAGCTGGAGCGGGCGGTATTGTACAAAGCACAAACCAATTAGACCAGGTTGTTCATAATACAATGTGGATTGTTGGTCACTTCCACTTAACATTGGGGATGTCTGTTGTCATGACATTCTTTGGTATTACCTATTGGTTAGTTCCATTTATCTCTGGACGTGTGTTAACCCCACAAATGAACAAATTAGGGATTATTCAAACGATTATCTGGACCATTGGGATGACATTAATGGCAGGAGCCATGCACTGGGTAGGACTATTAGGTTCACCACGTAGAACCTCTTATTCCACTTACTTTGACAATGCCACTGCATTAAGCTGGGATCCATATTTATTTTTCCTAGCGATCGGCGGTTCGTTGTTAATCATTGGTGTCATTCTTCAAGTATATGCTGTATTTAATATGATGTTCTTTGCACCTAAAGGTGAAACAGAATTCCCACTAGCGGAAGAAGAAGAAGGAGCAGCAAAAACTCCTTACTGGACAGAGCGTTGGGGTTTATGGATCGTCGTTATGCTGATCGTCGTTTCCATGGCATACGTCATACCATTAACTGAGTTTATCGTAAATGCACCTCCAGGCTCACCTCCATTCAAAACATGGTAATGAGAAAAACAAAAATCTAGTCACGTACTTCATGGCAAATTGCCTAAAAAGCCGTGTTTCGAACTAAATGCCGTTAAACATTTGTTCTAAGAAAAAGAGATAGCTCGTGGGATTGGGCTATCTCTTTTCTGCTTCATATTTTTGAAAAATTAGTTGGAAGTGATCACGATGGTCCGAAAAAAATATACTGTTATCTCCCTATCCCTCGTTGTGTTATTTGGATTTATTTTGTTCTATATTGGAACTGACGGTTTCACAGCCTATACAGCGGAAACGGCTCGTGTTAATAAATTGGTGAAAGAAAAGCCGAAATTTCCTGACGTCACTTTTGAGGATAGTAAAGAGCGGATTTATTCATTTTCTGAATTCGAAAATAAATATGTATTTCTTACATTTTTATATACATCTTGTACAACCGTTTGCCCTCAATTGGAAATGAACATGTCAAAAGTATATGACAAGATCCCCGAAAAGTATTTGGGAAAAGAAATCGTTTTTTTAAGCATCAGTTTTGATCCGGATCGAGATGATCCGGCCACATTGGAAAAATATCGAGGTTATTTTAATAGTGACGGGGAAACCTGGAGGATGGCAAGAATTAAAGACAAATCTGAATTAGAGTCGCTGCTGAACGCATTCGGTGTCATTGTTATTCCTGATGATAATGGAACATTTGCTCATAATTCGGCGTTTTATTTAGTTGATAAACAAGGATATCTCATCGATGTGATGGATTACAAGAAGACGGATGAGGCGGCTAAAAAGGTTGTCCGTATTCTTAAAAGGGAAGCGGGGGAGTAGCATGAATCAATCATTTTATGGGCTGCTTTTATTTGTGTTCCTGCTGATACCGCCAGTGGCATCCTTTATGGAATCGATAATGATCATTCATATGCATATGCAAATGCCGATGCTAGTCATTTCCGGGTTTTTAATGGCTCAGTTTATTCTTAAATTATTCCAAAGATTTTTTGAGAAATGGAATAGTAATGGGGTCCCGGGGATTTTATTATTTGTCATTATCATGGTATATTGGATGCTTCCACGGACGATGGATGAAGCATTAACCGTTCCAGCAGTGGAGGTTTTTAAATTTATTAGCTTGCCTTTTTTGGCTGGAGTTCCTTTAAGGGATAGCTGGAAAAAACTTAGTTCAAAAGGAAAAACCACAATCATTATTCTGTTTACGTTATTGTTTATCGGAGTGGGGGCTCTATATATTTGGTCACCTGTACAATTATGTAACAACTACCTGGTTATGGAGCAGCTGACTCTCGGCTGGGGATTCATGACAACAGCCATTTGCATGATTATTTATTTGGTTTATACCTATTTTGTTGACCCTTCTGAATATGTTTAATAAATATAAGCCTGCTTTTTAAGAAGCAGGCTCTGTTTTTAGAAGAAAAAAGTATTGACTTAGAGAATTGTCTAGTTACCGCTTTCGGTCGTGCGATGATTATACTTCTGGAGCCTTCCTGGTAGAAACTTTCCAAACTGAGATAAAGGAAACACGATGAGCGAAAGCGATTCGATGTTGACTTACAGGGCGCTTACGCTTTTCTAATTATCGAGATCTCCCCAGGCGTGATAGTGCTAACCTTCGTAGGGAAGCGCTGGAAAAATCAGCAGGATTTCTACTTTTAATTCGGTCTCTAACAGGATTGTTGCTTGTGGAAGTAATCATATCCACTGGTTCATTTGGATTGGATGACATAGAAACTCCTCCTTTACCTATTAGGGTGTCCATTATTCGTACCTTTATTTTAATGGGTGGTTGAAATAGTTTCTTGGTTTGAATGGACTGCTGGATAGTTTTAAAGAGAAGAGTGGAATGATAAGGAGTGCGGGGAAAGAATCTTCACTTGATATCTTCAATACTTTTCCAAAAATTACTTTGAAAGGATAGAACCAAATATACCGATACTAATCAAAAAACAATTGCACGTTCGTTTTTGATTTGGGAGGTGACTATTATGGGCACCGGATTATTCGTACTCGTGTTCCTGATAATATTAAATGGATTTTTTGCGGCATCAGAAATGGCACTTGTTTCCTTAAATGATAATAAAATTAAAATGCTGGCCGATGGTGGAAATAAAAAAGCAAAACTTGTTCACCAACTTTTATCGGAACCAAGCCGGTTTTTAGCCACCATCCAAATTGGAATTACATTGGCGGGGTTTCTTGCAAGTGCTTTTGCAGCTGGAAGTTTTGCTAGCGCCCTAGCAGAGATGCTTTCCAATCTGGGGGTACCGCTCCCGTCCAATATTCTTGAAACATTATCTACGGTAATTATTACAATGATCTTATCCTATTTTACTTTAGTACTTGGTGAACTCGTTCCCAAAAGGTTGGCATTACAAAAAGCGGAAGCCATCTCCTTTTTTGCAGTAACACCATTAATCTTACTTTCTAAGCTTACTTATCCATTTGTGAAACTGTTGACATTATCAACGAATCTGATTGCTCGGCTCTTTGGATTAGACCCAAATGCAGATGATGAAGATGTGACAGAGGAAGAAATTCGTATGATGGTGGATGTAGGTCAAGAAAAAGGAACGATTCAAGAAGCGGAAAAGGAAATGATTAATAATATTTTTGAATTTGATAATAAGCATGTTTCAGACATTATGACTCACCGGACCAACATCATTGCTCTTCCTATTGAAACAAGTCTGGAGGAAACGGTTCGAATTGTGAATAATGAAAAATACACTAGAATGCCTGTGTATGAAGAGGACATCGACCATATTATCGGAATTCTTAATGTTAAGGATTTATTCCAATTTCTTGAGAGCGGGGATCGGGATGCATTTAATCTGAGAGAAATGGTTCGTGAACCATATTTTGTTCTTGAATCCATTCGAATTGACCGTTTATTTAGGGATATGCAAAAAAACAATATCCATATGGCCATTGTTCTGGACGAATATGGTGGAACGGACGGAATTGTAACCATTGAAGACTTAATTGAAGAAATCGTTGGAAATATTTTTGATGAATATGATGAACCGGAGCTAGATGTCATTGAAATTGAAGTGCTAGATCCAAACCATTATACGATGGCAGGGACAACTAGTCTTCACGAGGTTGAAGATGTTCTTAAAGTTGGTTTGCCAACCCAGGATTATGATACACTTAGTGGATTTATCATTGGCCAACTTGGCTATATTCCCGAATTTAATGAACGTCCATCTATTGAATTTAATGATGTCCTATTTGAAGTAAAAGAAATGGATGACAGACGGATTGAGAGGGTAAAGGTAACTGTTAAAGAAAATGTGGTTGTTGAAGAAGAAAGCACCTAACCATTGAAGGGATTAGGTGTTTTTTTGCAATATACTTCTCTGTGTTGAGCTATGAAGAATGAAACTTTAAGGCAATTGCTGTGTTATCATTTTTCTATGGTGATTTTCCATGTATAATATGACCCGCGGCACATTAGATGAAAGTTAGATCGGTTTTGAGGTGATGGAAATGGAGTTGCCAAAGGATTTTTGCGATAAAATGAGAGATCTTTTAAAGGATGAATATGAGGATTTTATTAAAAGCTATGAGGACCACAAAGCTCAGGGGCTGCGGGTAAACACGCTTAAGATAGATATGGAAGAGTTTCAAAAAATAAGTCCGTTTCATCTGGATAAAATTCCTTGGGTAAAAGAGGGATTTTATTATGGGGCTACAGACCGTCCCGGCAAGCATCCTTATCATGAGGCTGGATTGTATTACATACAGGAGCCAAGTGCAATGGCGGCCGGAGAGTTGGTAGACCCTCAACCGGGCGAGAGAGTGCTGGATTTATGTGCTGCCCCGGGCGGGAAAACGACACATATGGCAGTAAGAATGCAGCAGCAAGGCTTTTTGCTGACAAATGAAATTCATCCGGCCCGTGCTAAAATTCTTTCGCAAAACGTGGAGCGGATGGGGATAACCAATGCGGTTGTGACGAATGAAACTCCGGCAAGGCTGGCTGAAAGATTTTCAGGATATTTTGATCGAATTTTAGTCGATGCACCTTGCTCTGGTGAAGGAATGTTTCGAAAAGACCCGGATGCTTGTGCAGAGTGGAGCATCGAAAATGTTGCTGTGTGTGCGGGACGGCAAATGGATATTCTGGAGCACGCTGGAACCATGCTTCGGCCGGGAGGAAGATTGGTTTATTCCACATGTACTTTTTCACCAGAAGAAAATGAAGGGGTTATTAGTCAATTTTTAAAAAAGAACCCGAACTTTGAAGTGGAGGATATTCAGGTTTTTGAAGGGTTTGGCAGAGGTCGGAGAGATTGGGTGCCGGATGGTGTGGCAGATTTAGAAAAAACGATAAGAATTTGGCCGCATCATGTTCAAGGTGAGGGCCATTATATTGCTGTTTTACGAAAAACAGACGGAGCGGAGCACGGAAAATGGAAAGGTCCGAAAGTTTTTACGGACAAAAAAATGTTGAAAAGCTACTTTCAGTTTGCTGAGGAGAATTTACGAGAAGCCCCAACAGGAGAATTTCTGTTATTCGGAGAACAATTATATTTGCTGCCGGAGGGAATGTTGTCATTAGAGAATCTAAAGATTGTGCGCCCGGGTTGGCATTTGGGCACGATTAAAAAGAATCGTTTCGAACCTTCCCATGCAATGGCTTTGGCCTTAAAAGGGGAACAGGTGAAGAATACATGGAACTTGCCGGTGGATTCCCGAGACATTATGGCTTTTTTAAAGGGAGAATCTTTGGAAGCTGAAGGTCCAAAAGGCTGGTACCTGGTAGAAGTAGATGGATATTCCATTGGTTGGGGAAAACTATCTGACCGTACGTTAAAAAACCATTATCCAAAAGGGCTAAGATGGACAGGGAATTATTAGGTTAAAATTCTTAGTAGTTTATGTTAAAGTCATGTTGGCGTTTACAAGTAGTGATGTGTATGTTACGATAATTGTAATAGAATATCGGTCACATGTTACTGATTCGATCAGGCATGGTGGTAAAATAGAAGGTTTTAGTGCCTTTTATGATACCGCCATGCCTTTTTTATTAGCATTGACTTGGAGAATAGTCTAGTGCAAACATACTAGTGGTGAGAACGTCTCTGGCCTATTGTGTTTCTTTTTCTCGGATGGAACGCACGATCAAGAAAGGTCTCGGTTCCATACTATTACATGACCGAAGCAGTTGTTTTTGGTAGGAGGACATAGGCTGAAGGCGAGAGTGTTTTTCTGACATCATAGTCAGCCTTTCTTTACTAGTTTCTTGGTAAAGATTGAAAAAAGATAATTAGGTAAATAGTATTAATATTTTTTAAATAACTATCATTAATATTGGTAAAGGGGTAATTTTTATGTTTAATTTTTTTAAAAAGGCAAAAGCACTAGAAATCCATGCACCGGTAGATGGAAAGATTATTAAGCTAGAGGAGGTGCCAGATCCGGTTTTTAGTCAAAAGTTAATTGGTGAAGGCGCTGCCGTCTTGCCATCAGAGAAAGGTCATATTTATGCACCAGTCGATGGAAAGATTATTCAAGTAGCGCCAACTAAGCATGCAATTGGTATTTTGGCTGAGGATGGAACAGAAATATTAATCCATGTCGGGTTAGAAACCGTTTCGTTAAATGGAGTAGGATTTAAACCGGCAGTCACTGTAGGGGAAAAAGTTACTGTTGGACAGTTGCTGCTCGAAGTGGATTGGAATTATATTAAGGCCAATGCTTCTAGCACGGTCACGCCAATGGTTATCACCAATGCCCAGGATGGGAAGAAACAAATTCAAGTAACAGAGGAAAAGGAAGGTATTGCCGGTAAGACGGTGATGATCACCGTAAATAAAAAGTAAGCTTCATACCGTAAAATGAAGGGGGGCAGCCCCCCTGTTTTAAGGGGGTGATGAAGGGTCAAAACGAAATAAAGCTCATGCATTGTAAAAATGATTTTTTCAGTTTCACTTTTTTGCATATGTCTATATTAATAGGGGGTAATGGGAATGATGAAGTATTTCCAAAGACTTGGCCGATCCTTAATGCTGCCAGTCGCTGTTTTGCCGGCTGCTGCTATTTTGATGGGGTTTGGTTACTGGATTGACCCTTCAGGCTGGGGGGCAGAGAGTCCACTTGCTGCATTCCTTATTAAAGCCGGTGATTCGATTGTTGGAAATATTCCTATCCTGTTTGCAGTCGGTGTTGCATTAGGGATGTCCAAGGAAAAAGATGGTTCTTCGGCATTAAGCGGTCTTGTTGCCTATCTCGTGGTTACGACATTACTGTCAACCGGTACAGTGGCATTGTTGGAAGGCATAAAACCGGAAGAAGTGGACCCTGCTTTCGGAAAGATTGGAAACGCTTTCGTTGGTATTCTTTCTGGGATTGTTGCTTCGATGATGTACAATCGCTTTAGCCATGTGAAATTGCCGGATGCGCTGGCCTTTTTTAGCGGCAAACGTTTGGTGCCAATTATGACAGCAGTTTCAATGTTGGTTGTTTCTGCTATATTGTTCTTTATTTGGCCTGTGATTTATACCGCTTTAGTGTCATTTGGTAAGGGAATCAGCGAATTAGGTGCTGCAGGTGCAGGGTTATATGGTTTCTTTAACCGCCTTCTAATCCCAACTGGATTGCATCATGCCTTAAACTCTGTATTTTGGTTTGATGTGGCAGGAATCAATGATATTGGTAACTTCTGGTCCGGAAATGGAGAAAAGGGTGTTACTGGTATGTATCAAGCAGGCTTCTTCCCTGTAATGATGTTCGGTTTGCCTGCAGCCGGTTTGGCAATGTATCATACGGCTAAAACGAAGAAGAAAAAGCAAGTAGCATCTTTAATGATGGCTGCTGGTTTCGCTGCCTTCTTTACAGGTGTTACAGAGCCGATTGAATTTGCGTTTATGTTTGTTGCACCAGTTCTTTATATTGTGCACGCTATTTTGACTGGTATTTCTTTATTTGTTGCGGCAACTTTCCATTGGACCGCCGGATTTGGTTTTAGTGCTGGTTTCATTGACTTTTTCTTAAGTTCAAGGCTACCATTGGCAAATTCTCCATATATGCTTTTAGTTCAGGGGCTTGTTTTTGCAGTAATTTACTATTTCTTATTCCGATTTATTATTACAAAGTTTAACTTGATGACACCTGGACGTGAAGAGGATGAAGAAGAATTGGCGGAAGCTGGTCCTTCAGGCGAGAGTAAATTTGCAGTCATGGCTGAGCAAATCTATGAAGGATTGGGCGGTGACGCCAATGTAGTTTCGGTCGACAACTGTGTGACTCGTTTGCGTTTGGAAGTGAAGGATATGAATAAGGTTGACAAGAATAAGATTAAAGCAGCAGGGGTACATGGGATTAATGTTGTCGGCGAACACAGCATTCAAGTCATTGTTGGCACCAATGTTCAGTTTGTTGCCGATGAAGTGATGAAAATCCGGAATAAATAATAATCTTTTATAATAAAAACGCTTGGGATACCGTTTTATGCACGGCCCAAGCGTTTTTTATTGGAGTTGCTGTAGTTGGTTTGCGTTTTTCGGATTTACAATTACTTTTTTCGTAGTCTTTCAATATGAAGGGTTACATATCCTAGTTCATGTTCAGGTAAGACCATCTGATAATGATGTAAGAGTTCTGTTGCGATTTTTTTGGCACAATCATAGGAAGCAGGAAATTTTATTTTTATCATTTTCAACATTTCCTTATCCATGGTGTGCTGCTGATTGTCATTAATCCGTAATATGGCAAAGCGTAAGTGGGTAATCAGCCGTTGATAGGAAAGATCATCTTCATTCATTTTAATTTTCAGATGATCCCGGATTGTTTGTATCATATGGCTAAGGATCGTAGTTTGTCTGAGTGTCTGTTTCATATCACCGCTCTTTAGTTTGGCTGTATGAATATGTAATGCGATATAACCAGCTTCGTCAATAGGGAACGTAATGTTCATCCTTTTTTCAATATGTTTGATGGCCCACTGGCCGATGTTAAATTCCTTCTTGTACAGCATTTTAATTTCTTGCAGCAGTTTGTTTTTTACATACATACCATCCCGTATTCTTTCAATGGCAAAAGATAAGTGATCGGTTAGTGCAATATGAATATGTTCGCTTAATTTGGTTCCGAGGGATTGCTCGGCATAGGTGATAATTTCTTCTGAGAGGGCAAAATGTTCTTCGGGTATTTGAAGAAGTAGTTGATGGAATCTTTCATTTTCTTTTAGAACAAACAGCTTTTCTATTTTACTTGGATTGACGATGTCATTTTTCTTTTTTTGAAAAGCAATTCCGGTGCCGATAGCGATCTTTTCTTCTTTTTGATCGATAATTACAACGGCATTATTATTTAGGATTTTTTTGATTTTCAGAGGAATCCAGCTCCTTGTTTGTCCCTAGCGGGTATAAGTCGTGTATATGTCTCATGCATGTTTTTTAGGTAAAAAAATAGGATAAAAAGAAATTCGACATGTTTTTTGTTTTTCCTGCTTTTCTATTGACGGTTTTTGATAAACTGATAGGGAAGTTTATATTTTTGAAAAGATAGGTGTAACAGGAGCAACGATGAAAGAACATTATTATGACAAATTGTTAAATATTAAAACAAAAGAAAAGCAGCAGGGCTTTCATAAGTCTTTGCAATACCACCGCTATGAACCAACGCCCTATAGTGCTCTTGAGGAGCTGTTTCGTCATTATGAGCTAAAAAGCAGTGATCGGGTGGTGGATTTTGGGTGTGGGAAAGGAAGATTAAATTTTTATATCCACTACTTTTTCCATTCAGAGGTTATCGGGGTTGAGATGGATGAAATGCTTTACGAAAAAGCCATGGCCAATCTTGAACGATATATCCGGAAAACGAAAAATCGTAAAGAAAAAATCCAGTTTCAATGCTGTTTAGCAGAAGAATACCCGATAAACCCATTGGATAATCGTTTTTATTTCTTTAATCCTTTTTCCATCCAAGTGTTCAGAAACGTGATCAACAATATCCTACGATCTGTGGAACAATATCAACGACAAATTGACGTTGTCCTGTACTATCCTTCTGAAGATTATATTTATTATTTAGAAAATTACACCGCCTTCGAACTAATCATGGAAGTAAAAATACCCATCATCTACAAACATAATCCCAATGAACGTTTTTTAGTATATCGACTAGGGGAATAGTGGAATGGTTGTCATGTAACATTGATGGACAAATTTAAAATGCATGTATTTGGGAAGGTAGGGGGTGGTGTCATAGATGAAAGGAAAATATAAAATGGGTTTTGGTCATCGTATTGAAGAGCTGGATTATCTGCGGGGGGTTGCATTGCATGGAATTGTTTTGGTGAATATTCTACCTTTACTAGAGTTGGGTATGCCAAAAGCCGGTTCACTGGATGCGGCTTATTGGCGTTTATTATACCTTTTTGTGGAGGGCCGCTTTTATACGATTTTTACCTTTTTGTTTGGGGTAGGGTTTTATATTTTTATAACAAGGGGCAATGAAAAAGGGAAGAATGGGGTTGTACTCTTTTTAAGAAGGATCGTAGCCCTGTTCCTTTTTGGTTTGGTGCATGTAAAGTTTCATCCGGGGGAAGCGTTAACCGTTTATGCAATATGTGGCCTACTTTTGCTACCTTTCTACAAGGTTAACAAAGTGATGAACCTCTTTTTAGGTCTGTCGATGTTGATAATTTTTAGTATGTTTTCTTTTAAGTTATTTTTGGTCATTCCTATTATGCTGTTGGGTATCTCAGCGGGACAGTTTCGCTTGTTTGAAAAATTATCTGAGAAGAAAAAAGGAATCGCTATATTTACAGGGATTATGTTTGTATTAAGCATAGCGGGACTGTTGTACCAATACCAGTATGCTCCTTTTATTATTGAAGAAAGGTTGGAAATGGAAATCCGGAGCAGTCAGGAATTTGTTAGGATCGGAATCATAATAGGCCCCATTGTTTCAGCATTTTATGTAGGGCTATTGGTTCTCCTCTTGCAGTATCGGTTTATACAAAAGCTGTTGTCTCCTTTGAAAAGTTATGGTCGGATGGCACTGACGAATTATATGATGCAAACTGTAATCATTCTAGTGGCTGGTAATGGGTTCCATTTAATTGGTAACATTTCGTTAATTCATTCATTTTTTATCTGTTTAATGATTTATGTCATTCAATTGTCTTTCAGTGTCATTTGGCTGCGTTATTTCTATTATGGACCATTGGAATGGACCTGGAGGGCGATCACCTATCTTCAGATTCCTCCTTTACTTAACCAAATGGGTGATAGACTATCAGGGGATTAGCCTCTTAAAGCGGTGTGGGAACGCCGCTTTTTTTTTTTATGTGCGCCCGGCATGTACATGAACTATAGGGTGTAAGTCCCGAACCCCGAAGACAGAAGTAGAGGTTAGCCAAGAGCAAGGGTGTCCGTGGTGACGCGGAATCTGAAGGAAGCTGGAGGCAAAACACCGGTCCGAGGAACACGAACCTCATATAAGGCTAGGTATGATTGAGTGAGTTTGCATAACAAAACAAAGCTCTTTCTGTCGAAGGTCATATCGAGTAAATGAGGCGGATAGAT
>NZ_JAAFZF010000064.1:0-13647 GCF_010614825.1 Neobacillus sedimentimangrovi | reverse complement strand
ATGACGTACTACAATCATTATCGTGGACAGTGGAATTTAAAAAAGCTGCCGCCTGTAAAATACAGACAGCAGCTTCAACAAGTTGCCTAGGCTTTTTTAAAATGTCCTTTACAAAGGGTACACTTTAATAAACGGACGGCCTTTTTTTCAAATATTTAATGGTAGCTGTTTGAACCGTTTGCAGAACTTGAGGTTTTATTCCCTTTACTGCCTTTAGCTTTTTGTTTGGTACTGCCATCTTTTTTTGTATGCTTTGTCATTTTGTTTTCCCCCCAAAAGTTAAGACGGGATGAGCTCACTAAGTCCTCCCGTTCACTTCTAGTGTGGGCAGATAAATGATTTTCATAATGGGGATTTATTAACAATTTTCTCGGTTTTTTTCACTATAAAATGCATTAATTTCTCCCCCTAAAATAATGACAAAGGCAGAGCTGTACAACCAAAGCATTAACACAATAATGGCTCCAATACTTCCATACGTGACAGAATAGTTACTAAAATTTCCAACATAATAGGACAAACCTAGAGAACAAATAATCCAGCCAACCGTAGCAAAAGCAGCTCCAGGAAAGGCACTTCGACAGCGTAATTTCACATTGGGAGCAATCCAATACAATCCTGTGAAAATAAGGAACAAAATCACTGCACTTACCACTAAACTCAATGTATTCCAAAGCCTTAAGAATTCACTCGTATAGCCAAATTGAGAAAATAAAAACAGTCCGATCTCCCTACCGAATACTGGCAAAATAATCGCTACAATAAAAACTAAAATCATCCCGAAAGTCAGCATTATGGCCATTCCACGAGAAACAATAAAAGATCTGCCTTCTTTTACATTATATGCTTTGTTAAACGCCTTTACGATGGAATGAATTCCATTTGAGGCAGACCAAATCGTACCTATAATTCCGAAAGATAATAACCCACGATTACGATGGGTCAAGATCTCATTCACATTTTTCTCAATAAGATCCATCGCCTCAGCTGGTGCAAACCCTCGAATCACCCCTAATATATCTTGATGAGGGATTGGGAGATAAGGTAATAATGTAAAAATGACAATCAAAAGCGGAAATAGTGAAAGAAGAAAATAATAGGCCAATTGGGCACTCATTCCTGGAATATCATCTTCTTCAATTCTGTGCCAAAGCAATCGAATCAAGGAAGAGCGAACATCTCCATTATTCTTCATCATCACCTCTCCTTTGTTGCTTTAATGATATTCCTTATCGTTCATCTGTACTGAATCAGCTTTAGGTGTAAAGGATTCTTTTGTATCCTTAATAGCATCTGTCACTTTTGGAGTCAGATCTCTCAAATCCTCTACCTTGTCCATGATAAAAGCGACATCCTCGTTTACCTGTTCAAAAGTAGACTTCAACTTTGCTGCTGTATCCTTCATTTGATTGACGATTTCAGACCGGTTTTGAACCAAATAAGAAACCTTACCAGATACCTTTTGGACATTCTCCTTCATCGTTTCGCGAGTTTCTCTATCTAATAAGCTAATGGCGCCTCCGGCAATAGCCCCAAGGAAGATCCCCTTCCAAAAATAATTTTTCCTAGTCATCTTAACCTCTCCTTGTTCTCTATTTATTAATAAATGAAATTACTGCCAACATTATACCCTATTTAAATTTTTATTGACATCTACCCATAGGAATGAAAAGATAAGAAAAGCGAAAGCTCCCTGCTAAGCGGCGTATGGCTTCCTCCCAAAAGCTATCGCTTTCGGTCGTGCGATGTGGATGCTGCCGAAGCCTTCCTTGTGGAGACTCTCCAACTAAGATAAAGGAACACGGTGAGCCGAATGGCCATTCGATGTTGACTTATCATAGGGCGAAGACTGATGAATAATAACAGCTAGGGCGCTGGAGTTGACAGATCTCGAAGTCGATAAATATTATCTTATTTTTTCGGAAAAGCATGACGTTGAAGAATAATAACAAGAAAGGGTGACGGCCATGGACTTATCACAAAAATCGGCAGAAAACGTGGAATACATGATAGAGAAAATTAAAGAAAAATTAAAAGTACTGAATCTTGGTGCAATTAAACCTTCCCACTTTGACGAAGAAATGTACGAAGAGTTAAAAGAAATTTACGAAATGGTCCAAAGAAAAAACTCCTTCAGTCCTAGTGAAATGCAGGCACTAGCTGAGGAACTGGGCAACTTACGAAAAAAATAACAGATCCAAAGCGGATCTGTTATTTTTTATAACTACTATTCCTGATTCGTTAAAATAATTGGGCCTTCTTTTGTAATGGCTATCGTATGCTCATACTGAGCGGAATACGTTCCATCTACAGTCCTAGCTGTCCAGCCGTTTTGATCCATCTTCGTGTAGAACGTTCCAATATTAACCATTGGCTCGATCGTAAAAACCATCCCCTCTTTGATCCGAGGTCCTTTTCCTGGTAACCCATAATGAGGAACATCCGGCTTTTCATGAATGACAGACCCAATCCCATGGCCAATAAAGTCACGAACAACGGACAGCCCCTCCGCCTCAACATAGGTCTGAATAGCGTGTCCGATATCACCAATACGGTTTCCTGGTACAGCCTGTTCAATCCCCTTATACAAAGCTTCCTTTGTCACTTTTAATAAATGCTGAACTTCATCCGAAACCTTGCCAACTGCATAAGTCCAAGCTGAATCCGCTAATGCTCCATTGTAATTCACAACCATATCAATTGTGACAATGTCTCCTTCCTTTAAAGGCTCCTTCCGAGGAAATCCATGGCAAATTTCATCATTGATACTTGCACATGTTGCATATTGATATCCTTTATAGCCTTTTTGTTCAGGAGTGGCATTATGTTTTTTTAAAAATTTCTCAACGAATTCGTCAATTTCCCAAGTAGTGATACCTGGTTTAATAAGTTTGGCAATTTCTTTATGACAAGCCGCAAGGATTTCTCCTGCCTTTCGCATTGCTTCGATTTCACGTGGTGATTTAAGGACAATCATTTGAATTACCTGCCTTTAAATAATAAATTGTATCTTTCCACATCTTTGTATGAATAACAATGGCGGAAAAGAGAATAGTAATTACTTCATCATATTAGCATCAACCTAATATTAACCTCATCTTCGAATTTTTTCAAAAATACAATTAGATTGGGAAAATGGTATTCAATGTTCTATATCATAGTTCTTTTCTGTTCTTTTTGATAGAATGTTTTTATAAATACTATTTATTAGGTGTGTGGGATATATGATAGGAGATCGTGTAAAAAAATTTCGCCAAGAAAGGAAAATGTCACTTTCTGAGCTTGCAGAACAAGCAGGAGTTGCAAAGTCATATTTAAGCTCTTTAGAGAGAAATCTCCAAAAGAATCCTTCTATACAATTCCTAGAAAAAATTGCAGCTGTATTAAATATCCCTGTTCAACAATTAATTCAAGAACAAATGGACGAAACGGAACTAGATCCTGAATGGATGAATTTAGTCAAGGAAGCAATGAATTCCGGTGTATCAAAAGATCAATTTCGTGAGTTCCTGGAATTTAATAAGTGGCGGAAGAACCAAAATAAGAATTAAAATGACCCCTATTACTCAACAATTAATGATATACCAAATAAAAAGCATCCTGCAAAAATGTTACATTTCGCAGGATGCTTTTTTTCTTAAATTATATGTACCAAAAATTTCTCCTGATAAGGCTTCCTGAAAAAAAGCACGAATTTCTTCCACCGATAATCCTAATTTTTTTGCTTCCAATATGAGATCCATCCATTCTAAGTCAATCACTTCTGCCTGCGCATTCATCCTAATCATCGTTTCACTCCTAAAATACTAATCGTATTCCAGGTAGCCCGGCCATCATAGTAATTTCTTACCTTAGATCCTCGGCTTTGCGTCCCTGCTTTTCAACAAGTTTGCCTTTTTCTGCACCTGTTAACCTTAAAATGATACCTTTATCCTCTTTCTTCTCCATAAATCTGAGTTTTTTTCAGTTCATTCTGACTACTCAAATACATTATATATAGTCCTTTCCTAATAGGGTGTTGGATTTTGTCACATTTTTTTCACTTTTACACTTTATTTTCTGACAAAATTTAACATTATCCATCATTTTCCTTCAGCCCAAATAAAGATCCTTCTATTAAAAAACACCAATAAATTTTGTCTAAATTGTGACAGATTACATATAATGATATTAAATATTATTAATATTCAAAATTTATTAAAGGAGATTAATGATGACAATCATTCATGTTTTAAACTTTTCCATTCCAATCGCTTTTATCGTATTGGCTGGTTATTTGCTTGACAAGATGTGCAAGCCAGGGAAACAAAAAGAAAAAACTGGCGGAGAGTGATTGAAATAAACACTTTGCCAGTTTTTTTATTTGAATCTTTTTTCGATTTTATGTTCATAGTTTTTAAATAGAGCTGAATGAGTCTGTACCCCTCTTTTTGACATGATTTGATTCAAACGAAGAAGCTTTTCATTTAATTTCTTTTGAAGTTCCGCTTTTTCTACACGATCATCACAATTTTTCAATAAGTTCTCAATCGTCATCATTTCTTTGTGTAGGGAACTTTCCTCCTCCGTATAGCCGGCGTTTTTCATTATTTTATATGCCATGCGGAGTTCTTCAGGAATGCTTGACAAATCCTCAAGCTCTAGAGGTTTTCCATATCCCTTTAGATTGTCAAATTCCCCGTCTTTATATGCCTTTCGAATCCGTTCTTCAGCAATAATATGAAACAAATCCATGTTTTTTCCTCCTAAAAAAATCCCACTATGTTCATTATAGCAGGGTTGAAGTTGTCATTATATGTTAATGTCTAACAATTGGATTGATTTGCTCTTCTGTTGGGAATGCTACATCCGAGGAAGAAAGGAGTGGTAAGAATGGGACGTGGACATCATTTTAATCACAAAAATAAGAACCATCCTGGGGATTTCCCTAAAAATTCAATTACGGAAAGACATTCCAGAGATGCAATTGGGGATGAGGAACTAATTGTTGTCCAGGAAGTTTTTAAAAATAGGATCGAAACAGAGGAAGAACGCCAAGATACTGGACGCGTACTCCCTGAACAAACAGAAGGATAAGGCGTGAGTATTGCTCACGCCTTTATTTTATGAGGCATGTTCTAGAAACATCCATCCCAATTTGAACATCTAAGGGGGCTCCTAAGTCCTCAAAGACTATGAATCATAGCCAAATCCGCCCCCTTTCGATAAAATGGTACCTTATCTTAAAATGATTCTTTTAATGTTCGCATAAATTGGGAAAAATCTATGGTTTTTAGCCACTCCGCCAGCTTTTCGATATCTTTTGAAAAGATCCGGTCTTGTTTCATAGATGGTACCAACTCACGGCCTTTTTCATAAAAATTCTTTGTCTGAACGGCCATTTTGTCAATACCCCGATACTCCACCGCCTGCATCGCGCATATCATCTCAATGGCTAATACTCTTCTTGTATTTTGGATAATTTGATACGCATGTCTAGATGCAATCGTCCCCATACTCACATGATCCTCTTGATTAGCTGAAGATGGAATGGAATCTACACTTGCTGGGTGTGCCAGTGTTTTATTTTCAGAAACAAGAGAGGCAGCCGCATATTGCATGATCATTGCTCCAGATTGCAAGCCAGGCTGTGGACTTAAAAATGGAGGAAGATCATTTAATTGAGGGTTCACTAATCTCTCAATCCGTCTTTCTGAAATATTGGCAAGCTCTGCAACAGCTAGTTTCATAAAGTCCATTGCAAAGGCGATAGGCTGTCCATGGAAGTTCCCACCTGAAATCACCATTTTTCCATCATTAAAAATCAAAGGATTATCTGTAGCCGCATTCATTTCAATTTCCAATTTTTCTTTTACATAATCGAGTGCCTGCCAGGTTGCCCCATGTACCTGTGGAATACAACGAAGGGAATAGGCGTCCTGAACCCGGAGTTCGCCCTGCATCGTCGTTAATAAACTATCGCTTAAATATTGACGAATTCTTGCTGCTGAATCGATCTGTTGTTTATATCCCCTTGCAACATGAACCTCTTCGGCAAATGCATCTATGATTCCGTTCAATCCTTCCATCGTCATGGCGGCAATAAGCTCACTTTCGAAGGCGAGCTTCTCCGCTTCCAAATAGCCAACAACCCCCATGGCTGTCATTGCTTGGGTACCATTAATTAATGCAAGTCCTTCCTTCGCTTCTAATGTCAGTGGGAGCATTCCTTCCATTTGAAGTGCCGTCAAGGAATCCATCCGTTTACCTTTGTAAAAAACTTCCCCTTCTCCAATAACAACGAGAGCAAGATGGGAAAGTGGCGCCAAATCTCCGCTAGCTCCTAGCGACCCCTGCTGTGGAATAACAGGGATGATATCTTTATTGACGAATTCGATTAGACGCTCAATAACCAATGGCCTAATTCCAGAAAAGCCTTTTAAAAGGGCATTGGCACGAAGGAGTACCATTGCTTTAGAAACGACCTCAGGGAAGGGCTCTCCCACTCCACAAGCATGAGATCGAATGAGATTTAATTGAAGATCTTTGACATTTTCTTTTTCAATAAGAACATCACTAAACTTTCCGAAACCTGTATTTATTCCATATACAACTCTACGTTCAGAGACTATCTTCTCAACAGCTTCTCTACTCATTTGTGCAGCTCTTAAACTTTCCTCCGAAGCACGCACCTTTTTCTTGTTAAATAATACTTCCTTCATTTGCTCCAAAGTTAAACTATTCCCTGTTAAAGTAATCATTTCTCCCACTCCTCTACCACTTTAGTAAAATAAAGAAAGAGGCTGGATTCCATTTCATTTAGATTTGGAATCCAGCCTCATGTAAATACAAACCATCTAGTTTTATTTTTTGAAGATGTCGCATAATAATCATCCATTCTTATTCTAATTATAATTGTGATAATAATTTTATGGGATTGTGCGATTTCTGTCAATTGAATTTTCTGAATCTTTATATCATAATAATTTTTCACTAGTTTTTGAATACATTAAAACGGTACACTGAGCTAATTCCTAGGTCCTTCTATTCCAAAACAGCAAGCATTTTCGCTATACTATAAAAGGTAATATAGTGCATTACCTGAAAGGAGTAGTTATGAAATCTCTTGTTCTTGCAGAAAAACCAAGTGTAGCCCGTGATCTCGCCCGCGTGCTCGGCTGCACCCATCAGCATAAAAGTTATATTGAAGGAAAGCAATATATTGTAACATGGGCGCTTGGTCATTTGATCGAACTGAAAATGCCTGAGCATTATGATACAAAATATAAAAACTGGAAATTAGACGACCTACCAATCATTCCTAAGAAAATGGGATTAAAAGTAATTAAACAAACGAGCCATCAATTTAAAGCGATTGAGGGATTAGCGAAAAGAAAGGATATAAAAGACTGTATTATTGCTACAGATGCCGGACGTGAAGGTGAACTAGTGGCGCGTTGGATTCTGGAAAAAATCCACTGGAAAAAACCTATTAAAAGATTATGGATCTCTTCACAAACAGATAAAGCCATAAAAGAAGGATTTAAACAATTAAAGCCGGGAAAACAATTTGATGATCTATACCATTCTGCTGTTTGTCGTGCCGAGGCAGACTGGTTAATCGGACTTAATGTGACTCGGGCTTTAACAACTAAATATAAAGATCCCCTATCGGCAGGAAGGGTACAGACACCAACCCTTGCCATGATTTTTGAACGGGAACAAACCATCCAAAAATTTGTCCCGAAAGAATATTGGAACATACAAGCAAATATAGGCAAGCTTTCGGCTAACTGGGAAAAGAATAATGAGCAGCGCCTTTTTGACAAGTCCACAGCGGAACAAATTCTAGAGAAAGTAAATGGCAAGAAAGCGATACTAAAGCAAATCGGACGAAAGAAAAAATCCGAACCACAACCATTGCCATATGATTTAACAGAATTACAAAGGGATGCGAATAAGCGATTCGGTTTCTCGGCAAAGAAAACACTAAACGTCTTACAAAGGTTATATGAACAACACAAATTGGTCACTTATCCTCGCACAGATTCCCGTTACCTAACAACGGATATGACGGCAACGATGATCGAACGCCTTCAAGGGATGGCATCAGGCTATATGGATGAGGTTCGCCCACTGCTTGCTGCCAAAGGGAAAATCTTTGCGAGACGTGTTTTTAACAATGAAAAAGTAACGGATCATCATGCGATTATTCCAACCGAACAACGTCTGAATTTAAGTGAACTGGATACAGATGAACGGAAAATCTATGATTTGATTGCCCGCCGTTTTCTCACTCTTTTCTTACCTGCTTATGAGTATGAAATCATTCACGCCACTTTCGACGTAGAAGGTGAAACCTTTACCGCAAAAGAAAAGGTTGTCATCAATTTAGGGTTTAAAAAAGTATTTGGCAAAGAAAAAGTTGAATCGGAATCAAATGTTGTAGAAAATTTGGTCAAAGGACAAGCTTATTCAGTACGGGATGTAACTATTCAGCAAAAATGGACGGAACCGCCACAACGTTATACTGAAGCAGATGTTTTATCACAAATGGAAAAATTCGGCCTAGGAACCCCTGCAACAAGGGCGGAAATCATTGAGAGACTGGTTGAGACGGAGGTAGTAGAACGACAAAACGGACGTTTCTATCCAACTAAAAAAGGCAAGCAGCTGATTGAGCTGGTGAATGAGGAATTAAAATCACCGGAGTTAACCGCAAAATGGGAACAGGAACTTGAAAAGATTTCAAAAGGAAAGGCAAATCCAAAAACCTTTTTACAAAAAATCCGCCGTCAGACTGAACAGCTGGTTTCAGAAATTAAATCCAGTGAAAAAACCTATCGGGCCCATAACTTAACTGGCTCCAAATGTCCGGAATGTAACTCCTTTTTAAAGGAAAGAAATACAAAAGAAGGAAAAATCCTTGTTTGCTCCAACTTAGATTGCCGTTATCGCAGGAGAAAGGATCCGAAGCTTTCCAACCGCCGTTGTCCGCAATGTCATAAGAAAATGGAAATGCACGAAGGAAAAGCCGGATTATACTTCCAATGCCGACCATGTAATGTTGTGGAAAAAGCGGAAGAAAGAAAAAAAGCGATTAATAAACGTGAGGAACGTAAACTTCTACAAAAATATTCGCAAAAAGATGATTTTGGTACGAGTTTAGGGGATTTGCTGAAACAAGCATTACAAGATAAGAAGTAATTGAGAAGATAGGCACATTGGCGCCTATCTTTTTTTCTTGTCTTGCGTTCCCTGCGAATAGTATGATGAATGGGTAAGAATGACGGAATGAAACTGAGGATATTTCTATGAAAATACGAGATTGGGATTCAAATCTAAAAGTCCGCCTATTTGCCGAGGCGGCCATGAACATCACTTACTGGATGTTTTTCCCTTTTTTATCCATCTATTTTGCAGATGAATTTGGAAAAAGTAGGGCCGGATTTCTGTTGGTTTTTTCCCAGATTTTTTCAGTTATAGCAAATTTATTGGGAGGCTACTGTGCTGATCGTTTTGGACGTAAGCGTATGATGGTATTTTCTTCGATTGGCCAAGGACTTTCTTTTTTCGTATTTGGTGCAGCAAGTTCACCATGGTTACAATCACCCTGGTTAGGATTTATCTCTTTTGCCTTTGCCGGTATTTTCGGTTCTCTTTATTGGCCAGCAAGCCAAGCCATGGTGGCTGATGTAGTAGATGAAAAACAGCGCAGTGGTGTTTTTGCCGTTTTTTATACCTCCCTTAATATTGCTGTCGTGATCGGCCCACTATTAGGTGCTATTTTTTATGTTCAATACCGTTTCCAGCTGTTGCTTTTAGCCGGGGTGGTATGTATCGCGCTTGGCTTCGTTTTGACGAAATGGACTCGTGAAACAGCACCTGTAAGTAAAGGAGCCACTTCATCCGTCAGCGAAAAATGGTATGATGTCTTAAAAAATCAACTAAAGAATTACAAACAGATTATTAAAGATAGGACATTCTTGTTATTCATCATAGCTGGGGTGTTAGCTGGACAGACCTTTATGCAATTGGATATGCTGCTGCCTGTTTATATTAAGGATGTTGTGAAAGAGCAGAGTCTGTTTTCGATTGGGGGATGGTCTCATATCGTAGCTGGTGAACAAGCATTTGGGATTGTACTCGCTGAAAATGGTTTCCTTGTTGCTATGTTTACTGTTGCAGTTACGAAGTGGATGAGCCGATATTATGAACGTAATGTATTTGTCCTTTCTTCTATTGTTTATGCGCTTTCACTTGTATTGTTTAGTCAAACTGAATGGATTTGGGGGCTTATCCTTGCGATGGCGGTTTTTACATTTGCCGAGCTAATGGGTGCCGGATTACAGCAAAGCTTTGTTTCTAAGATCGCGCCACCGCATATGCGAGGACAGTATTTTGCTGCTTCTAGCCTGCGTTTTACCATCAGTCGAACCATAGCTCCACTTTCCATCCCAATGACGGTTTGGATTGGTTACAATTGGACATTCTTTGTTCTATTTATTTTAGCTCTATTTAGTGCCGCTCTGTACTGGCTAATGTTTTATACATTTGAAAAGAAATCATTAAAATGGGGACCCTAAAAGGATCCCCATTTTGGTTAATTCACATTTTTGTCAAATATATGTGCCAAAATATTAACAATTACTCCTATTACTAGTATACTTAACTTGTAAAGCTTTTACATTTTTTTAGAGGCGGTGGAAATATTGCAATTAGCTCACTTCTTGTCCCCCACTTCATGGTCAGGGATTATCACTTTCCTCATCATTTTTTCCGCAGGTGTTTACTTAAATATAAAAATATATGGAAGCAAACTACAGTAGATCGCCAAACTTTCTACTGTTTTTTTATTTTTCTTAATATTCTACACATTAATTAGTTCCTTTTTCCAAATAAAAAAGCTAAAATAAAATTAACCTACATACAATACCTCAGGTTTATTCACAAATATTCTTTAATAAGGAGATTAGACAAATGACTGATTTTCAAAAAAAACTTGAGAAATATGCAGAGCTAGCCGTAAAAGTTGGGGTGAATATTCAAAAAGGGCAGACCCTTGTAATCAATGCCACTTTGGATGCAGCGGAATTTATACGTTTAGTTGTTAAAAAAGCTTATGAAACGGGCGCACATAATGTCATTGTCAATTGGAGTGATGATGCAATCACTAAAACAAAATATGAATTGGCTCCGGATGAGGCCTTCAACGAGTACCCTATTTGGCGTGCTAAAGAGTTGGAAGATTTAGCGGAAAAAGGCGCCGCATTTATGTCCGTTATATCTTCAAGCCCTGATCTTTTAAAAGGTATAAATCCAGAACGAATTGCCAATTACCAAAAGTCGGCCGGGAAAGCGTTATCAAAATATCGTCAGGCAATTCAATCCGACAAGGTAAGCTGGACGGTCATCGCCGTTCCTTCTCCAGCTTGGGCAGCTATGGTGTTCCCAGATGAACCTTCAGACAAACAAGTAGAAAAACTTTGGGAGGCCATTTTCAAAGCTGTTCGTGTCGATTCAGAAAATCCAGTGGAAGCATGGAAGAAACATGATCAAACACTTCACGAAAAAGTTGACTACTTAAATAAAAAACGCTATTGGAAACTTCATTATAAGGCACCGGGAACAGATTTAACAATTGAGCTTCCGAAAAACCATCTGTGGGTTGGAGCCGGAAGTATCAATCCTAATGGGGTAGAATTTATGGCTAATATGCCGACGGAGGAAGTCTTCACTGTTCCTCTAAAAACTGGAGTCAACGGTACAGTTGCAAGTACAAAGCCGCTTAGCTACGGAGGGAATATCATAGATCGTTTTTCCCTTACTTTTGAAAATGGAAAAATTGTCGATGTAAAGGCAGAAGAAGGCGAAGAAATCTTAAAGAGACTTGTTAATACGGATGAAGGATCTCAATACCTTGGAGAAGTGGCCCTTGTCCCACATAACTCACCAATTTCACAATCAAATATTTTATTCTTTAATACATTGTTTGATGAGAATGCCTCTAACCATTTAGCAATTGGAAGTGCCTATTCATTCTGTATTGAAGGTGGCAAAAATATGTCCCCTGAACAACTGAAAGAAAACGGGCTTAATGAAAGTATTACCCATGTTGATTTCATGATTGGTTCTTCTAAAATGGATATTGACGGAATTACTGCCGACGGGAAAAGAGAACCAATCTTCAAAAACGGGAACTGGGCATTTTAACCCTAGAGAGTGGCGTATCGCTTCCATTCTCGAAGTCCAAACAAAAAAAGCAGGATGTCCCTCCTGCTTTTTTTGTACTTAATAAATACATAATACCATAGACTTTTTCATCCAAACTCATCATGTTACAATTAAATGATAGTAAACAAGGAGGATGAAATATGTGGAATGAGTTTAAGCAATTTGCAATGAAGGGAAACGTTTTAGATCTTGCTGTCGGGGTTATCATCGGCGGTGCGTTCGGAAAAATCGTCTCCTCTCTTGTTGAAGATATACTAACACCAATACTTGGCCTATTATCAGGAGGAATCAACTTTACAGATCTCATGATTCAATTCGGAGAGGCAAAAGTGAAATATGGGCAATTTATTCAATCCGTTCTAGACTTTTTTATCATTGCCTTTTCCATTTTTTTATTTATCAAAATCATAAACCGTTTTAAGAAAAAAGAGGAACAAAAATCAGACGAATTAATCATCGATCGGACGGAAGAACTATTAACAGAAATTCGTGATTTATTAAAAGAACAAAAAGAAAACTTTACAAAAAATGAAACATCTTGACCACTTTTTCGTATATGTTACTAGTATAGAATTTTTTATGAGGTGAAGGAAAATTGTATACACAAACATCTGCTAATTTTATGCCTTCTGTTTTGAGGACATTTGCCCTATCATTAGCATTTGCCTTTTTAGGCACAATGGCGGGAGTATTTGTTCCACCTGCCTTATTCTTGCCACTAGCTATTTTAGAATTTGTTATGATTCTCGCTGCTGTTTTCTTTAGAAGAAAGAAAGCCATCTCCTATTCATTCTTGTACATTTTTACATTTATTTCTGGTATCACTTTGTATCCTATTGTCGCTTATTATGCTTCTACTGCTGGGGCTAATGTTGTTGGAATGGCCTTTGCCACTACTGCGGTAGTATTTTCAGGCGTAGCGATCTATGCTGCGAGGTCTAAACGGAACTTCTCCTTCTTAGGTGGATTCCTGCTGGCCGCTTTACTGGCATTAGTAGCCATTTCGATCTTTAATATTTTCTTCCCATTAAGCAGTACGGGTATGCTTGCCTACTCCTTTATCGGAGTCTTGGTTTTTAGCGGATACGTTCTTTTTGATGTAAGTAGAATGAAACATTACGGAGTCCGCGCAGAAGAAGTTCCATTAATGGCATTAAGCTTATACTTAGACTTTATTAATCTATTCGTCAGCATCCTACGTATTTTTGGCATTCTTTCAAGTAATGATGATTAATAATAGAAAAGAGGGTGTCCTAAAAGAAAACTTTAAAATGGTACCCATGTCAAGGACACTTTAAAAAAAGAGGTTAAGCAGCTAGAAGATGATTCCTATACTGAATAGGGGTCATCTTTTTTAAATTCCACTGATAGCGGTAATTGTTATAGTAAACCATGTAATGATTAATTTTTGACTTCAATTCCTTCAATGTTCTT
>NZ_JAAFZF010000063.1:0-13715 GCF_010614825.1 Neobacillus sedimentimangrovi | reverse complement strand
TCTCGAGCTTGAAAGAGTACTATGACTTCTGCTGACTTCTGACTGCTCAGCTATCTATCACTAGATAGGTTACCAAGGTTACTTGGCGTGCCAGCCAGACCTCCCCGGGTAAGAGTGTAATCTTTCCTTCCATCCATCTGCTTCATTTACTCTGTATCACCTTCGGCAGAAAGGGCTTTGTTTTGTCATGCAAACTCACCCAGTGATACCTAGCCTCATATGAAGTTCGTGTTCCTCAGACCGGAAGTTTGCCGCTCGCTTCCTTCAGATTCCGCGTCACCACGGACACCCTTGCGTTAAGCTAACTGCTACTTCTGCCTTCGCAGCTCGGGACTTTCACCCTATAGATTACACCCATGCCGGGCGCACATGAAATTAAAAAGCACCTAGCTCAAGGTGCTTTTTTATATCCATCTTAATACCTATAAATTCTCCATAATCAAACATTTTTCTTCCTGAAAATCAATGTTCTACTTTTTCCAATCCTACATATTTACTACTATAGTCACTATTTTTTTATGGGAAATGGAGGTTATAAAATGGGTGTTAAGTTTATTAAGATTTCTGTTTGTTACTTTGTCATTGGTGTCTGTATCGGAATGTATATGTCCATGACGGAACAATTCACTTTGACCCCTGTTCACGTTCATATTAATTTATTGGGCTGGACGGCCATGACGCTCGCTGGACTCATTTATGTCGCCTTTCCTGCAGCTGCCGAGACGACATTGGCGAAGGTTCATTACTGGGTTCATAATATTGCCTTACCAATAATGATGATTGGTCTAGCACTATTCGTTTCCGGTGTTAGTGCAGCCATTCCTGCTGTTGCCGCAGGTGGATCATTTATGGTCTTTGGGATTATTGTTTTTGCAATTAATATCCTAAAATACGTAAAAAACTAAAATACGGAAGAAGGACTCATTTACCATATCATCTTTTTATATTCGCTCTCTTCCTAAAATACGAGATCGCTGCATAATGGCTGCAGCGTTTTTTTCATTTTCCATAAGGTTTTATGGTGAAGTTCCATGAAATATTTTGTAAAATGAAACAAACAGCTTCATGACGATGGAGGTATTTTTTTGAGTTCAAAACTGCATGACCCTTTTAAAATAGCTTTTGATAGTTTAGATGAATATGCAGATCTTATCAGTCAAGTGCTAAAATGCCCAATTACAATTGAAGATGCTAACCATCGGCTTCTTGCATATAGTACACATGACGAACGAACGGATCCTGCCAGAATTTCAACCATAATTGGTCGAAGGGTACCGGAGAAAGTCATTAATCAATTATGGAAGGAAGGTACGATCCCTGCTTTACTAAAAACCAAGGAACCTATTCGTGTGAAAAATATGGATGAAATTGGTCTGAGCCATCGAGTCGCAATCTCCATTTGGAAACAAGATGAGGTATTAGGATTTATCTGGGCTTTAGAGATAGATCAATCATTAAAGGAAGAGGATTTAGCTCTTTTAAAAAAAGCAGCAGATGCCGTGAAAAATAAATTACTGCAGCTGCAGACGAGAAAAAATAAGAAAGAAGAACGCTTTCAAGAATTTTTTTGGAAACTATTAACCGGTCACTTAAAAGACAAAGGAGAAATCCTTGAGCATTTTCATGCCCTGCAGATAAATCCTCCAGCTACATTTGCCATACTGGTTTTTCAGTTTAAGAAAAACATTTCTAGTAAAGAAGAACAATCTATTTCCTATTTGCTACAGACCAATCAGCGCATAAAAATTTTGCTATACACAATTGACTGCAACCAATTGATTGTTTTAGTTTCTACGGACACTTTTCAGAATCCATTCTCTGAATTGGAACATTTTGTACAGGTCTTTGTAGAAAAAATGAATGAACGATATGGAATCAAAGACATTATTTCTGTTTTTAGCAGTATTTATGAAGATTATCAATTAATTGGCAAAGCCTATGAAGAAACACAATCTGTATTAGCGATTAAAAATAAATTTCCTTATGAAACAAAAAATATTTACAATTATCACAAACTCGGAATTTATCAATTTTTTGATTTGCTTTTAGAAAAAAGAAAAGTTGAACCTTATGAAAACTATTCCTTAAAAAAGCTTCATGAATATGATCAAAAACATAATAGCCATCTCGTTAAAACATTAGAGGTTTATTTAAACAATGATGCAAATATCAATGATGCGGCAAAAGAGCTCAATGTTCATGCCAATACTTTGACCTATCGCTTGAAACGTATAGCTGAGATTGGCGAAATTAATTTTAAAGACCCAAATCAAAAAATGATGCTTTATTTGGATTTAAAATTAGAAAAATATAAGGGGATTTGTCATTTGTGAAAATCCCCAAAAAGTAAAATGATTTTTCTCCTTTCTTAACAAAGAAATTCTTCACTAAACATTATATACTTAAACCATAGTTAAATTTTGTTAAGATTTTGGGAGGAATTTGGATATGATCATTGGGGTACCAAAAGAAATTAAAAATAATGAGAATCGGGTGGCGCTTACCCCTGCAGGAGTTGTTTCTTTTGTGAATGCAGGACACTCAGTCCTAATTGAAACGAATGCAGGAATTGGAAGCGGTTTCACTGATGAAGCTTATGAAAAAGCTGGCGCTAAAATTATTAACAGTGCTGAAGAGGTTTGGAAAAAATCAGATATGATTATGAAAGTTAAAGAGCCTCTTGCTAGTGAATATCAGTACTTCCGTCAAGGATTAATTTTATTTACCTATTTACACCTTGCAGCTGAACCTGCATTAGCGCAGGCTCTTAAAGATAGTGGCGTAATTGCCATCGCTTATGAAACAGTTTCTGTTAACAAAACCCTTCCACTTCTTACACCGATGAGCGAAGTCGCTGGTCGTATGGCTGCTCAAATTGGGGCGGCATTCTTACAAAAAAATAACGGAGGTCAAGGTATTCTACTTGCCGGTGTACCAGGTGTTAGCCGAGGAAAAGTCACCATAATCGGTGGTGGAATCGTAGGTACTAATGCAGCCAAAATGGCAATTGGATTAGGAGCGGACGTAACAATTATCGACTTAAGTGCTGACCGCCTTCGCCAATTAGATGATATCTTTGGAAATCAAATCAAAACTCTTATGTCAAACCCATATAATATCGCGGAGGCTGTGGCAGAAGCAGATCTATTAATTGGTGCCGTACTGATCCCAGGAGCGAAAGCACCTAAACTAGTAACTGAAGAAATGGTTCGGTCAATGAAGCCGGGATCCGTAATTGTAGATGTGGCAATCGACCAAGGAGGAATTGTTGAAACGATTGATCACGTAACCACTCACGATAACCCAACTTTCGAAAAACATGGAGTTATTCACTACTCTGTGGCCAATATGCCTGGAGCAGTGCCTAGAACTTCTACCATTGCGTTAACAAATGTTACGGTTCCTTATGCATTGCAAATTGCTAACAAAGGTGTTTATAAAGCAATTGCTGAAAATCCAGCCTTAAAGCTTGGTGTGAATGTGGCCAATGGAGAAATCACTTATGAAGCCGTTGCAAAAGATCTTGGTTACCAATATGTAACGGTTGAAAAAGCTTTGGAAAAAGAACTTACTTCACTATAAGATAAAGATAACCCCTCTGGAATATTTCTAGAGGGGTTTCATTCTGTTGGAAGCAATATGTAACTTGACTGTGGAAAAATGAAACAAAGGCACTTGCGATTGACTATTTTAGCAATTAAAAATATTGTCTCTTATCTTTAAAAAACCATCCTGTACAAACCAGGATGGTTTTTTGATTTATAAATATTTCCGATGGACTCCTTTGCCATCATAAGAAAACAGCATGGTTCTATCCTCTACAACCGTCTCCATGTGAACAGGTCTTCCCCATAACTGATAAATATATGGAAGTACCTTTTCAAGGTATTTGACGTCAAGTTCAATCCCTTCATACCAATGCTTCAAGTAAAGCTCGCCATTTTTCATATAGTCGCCGTCATTCACAGTGATATAAGGAAATCCTCCATTCACTCGCATGTTCACTAATTGGTCACGGACATTCTCCCATTGTTTGTCGACAATTTTATAATCCCGACCCTGCTTTTGAAACAGATACATATCCTCACGCATCACTAAATCTTTTGTCAAATAATTTCTTAAAAACGAAATATCGGATTCAATCTCCCGAACCTCAAAGATTTTCTCTCTGCCAGACCCTGGCTTTACTCCTCTTCGTTTCATTTCCTCGTCAGGATTGTTATATCTTTCCTCAATATCTTCAAATATCTTTAATCCAAGATAATATGGGTTAATGCCTGTTTTCGATGGCTGGACAACCCCTGCATTTAATTTGGCGAACTCAATAGCTTCACCACTTGTAAGGTTCATTTCCCGTAAAATACGTTGATGCCAATAAGACGCCCAACCTTCATTCATTATTTTTGTTTCTAGCTGTGGCCAGAAATACAGCATTTCCTCACGCATCATGGTCAAAATATCGCGTTGCCAATCTTCAAGTTCCCTGCTATAGCTTTCAATAAATAATAGCAAATCTTTTTCAGGTCTTGGTGGGAATTTCTTTTTTCGAGGTGATTTTTTGGTGACTTTTTTATTTCTCTCATCCAAGCTCCACAAGTCGTCATAAGGGGTGGAAGACCGCTCCTCCTCTTCCTCCTCTATATCATCCATTGTCCAAGCCAATTTAGGTCTCATTAACGAAGGATCAATATGTTCATCAATCGATAATACGGCATCTAGGAAGCGCTCCACTTCCCTTTTTCCATATTGAATCTCATATTGGTGGATTCGTTCAGCAGTTGCTGCCATACTTTCTACCATATCACGTTTCGTATTTTGAAAACGGACGTTATTTTTAAAGAAGTCACAATGAGCTAATACGTGAGCAACAATGAGTTTGTTTTGGATTAATGAATTTGAATCCAATAAAAAGGCATAACAAGGATTTGAATTTATCACGAGCTCATAAATTTTACTAAGGCCTAAATCATAGTGCAGTTTCATTTTATAAAATTGCTTTCCAAAGCTCCAGTGCGAAAATCGGGTCGGCATCCCATAGGCTCCAAAGGTATAAATAATATCAGCTGGACAAATTTCATAGCGCATTGGATAGAAATCCAGCCCAAAACTGCTGGCAATTTCGGTGATTTCACTTATCGCGTATTCGAGTGCTTTCTTTTCTTGCTCATTCATTAGCCACTCCCCCTTTTCCTCTTACCACAATGTATGAAGAAAAAGGAGGAATGATGAAACAAGAACGAAAAAACAATAGACAGCTAATTCCTTATCGTTTTTGAGACTCAACTGTTAAATGAACCAGCTTTTTGCTACTTAGATCATGGGTTACCTTAACAATTACATAGAATGGTTGCTGATTTTCTTGAACTTGAAACCGAAAGGAATCGACTACATTCGTTCCACTTAGCTTTTCTCTGCCTAAATATTCATATTCCTTAACCTCATCACCTGGATACTCAGCAGCAACAACAGCTATGGCCATGCGCCCATACTTTTCATAATCCGGTTTTTGCGCCAAACCGTATTGATGATGGGTTACCAAACTTAACAAAATCAGTATCGCGGCAAAGTATTTCTTCATCCTTATTCCTCCTATGGTTTTATCTTGATTATTTTTCTCCAATTTTGAATCCATATAAGTAATTTAGTGTATTTTTTTTGCTTCTTTTGCCAGGACTAAGCCAACGCGTTGGTTCCTTTGCCATTCTGAATGGAAAACAGAAAGCGGCGGGCTTGTTTCACCAACAAGTTGACTGATTTCAATTGTCATCGCCGGTTTATGATAGCTAGTAATAAACCAGTCAGTAAAACCTCCTCCTATTGCATCTTTATCGGGCTTTGCCAACTTATAGCCGGTTACTTTCGATATTTTCTTGGCAATGGCCTTGTCCCTTTTAAGGTGTTTTCCATTTTTATAATTCCAAAAAATCTCCTGTCCCGCCGTATGATAGGCAACAGCTATAGAAGGGTTGATCTTATTAATAAAATTTTTTAACGCAATCACTTCGCGTGCTTCGAACGGCTTTTTTCCTTTATAAAATTTATAATAGGGATTGGATGGATCATTTTTAAGCTTCTTCCATCCCGCTGGGTACTGTCTATTTAAATCAACACCTTTTGCATTTGCCTTCCAACCTTTGAAATCAATATATCCGTCATTCATGATCAACAATTCTTTTTGTATTTCTGGAGGAAACCCTTCGATTCCATTCTGTTGAATGGTAACCCCATCAGGATTTAACATCGGGATAAACCAAATTGACACTTCGTCTAATATAGCAATTGGCAACGAGCCAATACGTTCACCATGTAAATAAGCTTCAGAATAGTTTTCAAGCATTTTCATTAATAGCAGACTAGTTAGCCATTCCCTTCCATGATGAGCACCAATCAAAACAACGTTCTTCTTCCCTTTTCCCAAATTTATGCCCCAAATTTTTCGCCCTAAATGAGAAGTTCCAATTGCTTGAATTTCAACGATCTGACCATACTTCTCATCTATTTTTGCTATATCTTTCTCAAGACTTTCAAACGAATATGCCTTATTTGTTTTTACAATTTGGGCGTGTACAGGTTGGATCACTAAAAACATGAATAGTAAGAAACATGAAATAATTTTTGTCATAATACCTCACATTGCTTGTTATTTATTCAGGTAAAAGTTGAAAACCTCTTTATCACTTTTGTGTCAACATTTTCTGCGTGTCGTATATTTTTAAATGTCATACAATAAAAACAACTCCTAGTAAGGAGGAGAAGTTCAAAATGAATAGACTGGATTATGACCGGGCGTTATATTATACACATCGGTCTGAGTGGGATAATTTGCTGATTTTAATGGTGCGGACAGAAGATCATTTTTTATCAAAGAAAATCGAACATTTCCTGCATGCCTACAATTTTGAACATGACTACAGTATTATTGAGAAAAAACTAAATAGCCTGCTTCGTTATATTGACCATGCAAATGAAACACTGGAAAACGATTCAAATGAGATTCCGTTGTATAGTCTTTCCTGAAAATTCAAGTGAATTCCATAATTTCGAAGAAAAAATTTTACAACCGGACCAAAGAATTCCACCAAAAAAAAACACGGCTTCCACCATATTGAAGCCGTGTTTTATATATCCCTGAAATGGAATAAATCCTTTTAGTATTGAACCTGTTTAATTTTACCATCTACCAATTCCATAAAATCTTTCTCAATGGATTGCAATTTATTTCTGCTCTCTTCAAGGGTTTTACCATTTACCCCAAAGTAAAACTTAATTTTTGGTTCTGTTCCTGAAGGTCTTAAGCAAACCCATGACCCATCCTCGAACAAATATTTTAACACATTGGATTTTGGTAAATGAATTTTTTCTTCGCCACTGTCCGTTACACGAATTCCCGCTAAATAATCTTCAGTAGAAGCCGTTTTAAATAACCCCAATGATTTTATTGGCTCGTTTCGGAAAGAAGCCATTATACGTTGGATTAATTCTGCCCCATCTTTTCCTTTTAAGGTTAAAGAGCGAAGTCCTTCCTGATAATAGCCATATTTTTCGAATACTTGCATCATACCATCATAAAGAGACATTCCCTGCTTTTTGTAATACGCACAAACTTCAGTAGCTAAAAGCGCAGCTTGGACAGCATCTTTGTCACGGGCAAAGTCGCCAATTAAATAACCATAAGATTCTTCATATCCGAAAAGAAATGTATGTTCTTTCGATTCCTCATACTGCTTAATTTTTTCAGCAATGAATTTAAAGCCTGTCAATACATCTATTGTTTCTAATTGGTAAGCAGAAGCAATTTTTCGGCCTAATTCTGAGGTAACAATTGTCTTCAAAACAACGCCATTTTTAGGCAATGTCCCTTTTTTCTTTTTTTGAGATAACAGATAATCCAATAGTAAGGCCCCTGTTTGATTACCAGTTAATACTACATACTCGCCTTCATGGTTTAATACTGCAATACCAAGTCGGTCTGCATCCGGGTCAGTAGCAATTAATAAATCCGCTCCAATCTTTTTTCCTTCCCGAATGGCCAATTCAAAGGCAGCATGTTCTTCTGGGTTTGGACTCTTTACAGTTGAAAATTCCGGATCAGGAAGCTCCTGTTCCTTTACAACAGCTACGTTTTTATAACCAAGAGCCGCTAAACCAGCACGGACTGGCTTATTCGCTGTTCCGTGTAGAGGTGTAAATACAATTTTAATGTCGGTTTCCTCGGCAAGTTTCGGATTTTCAGATACCGTCTTCAATTTTTCAATATATGCTTGATCGATTTCTTCACCAATCGTTTTGATTAATCCTAAAGCTCTTAATGCTTCTTCACTTTCCACTTTTATGACTAACTCATTCTCAATTTCATTTACCTTCGCAATAACCTGATCCGCAGCCTCTGGTGGCAATTGTCCCCCATCTGAACCATATACTTTATACCCGTTATATTCAGGCGGATTGTGGCTAGCAGTTATAACGATTCCTGAAAAAGCTTTCAAATGTCTTAAAGCAAAAGATAGCTCAGGTGTCGGTCTTAATTTATCAAAAATATATGTCTGAATTCCTCTTGTTGCTAAAGTCTTGGCTGCTTCAAGGGCAAATTCAGGAGATTTGTGGCGTGAGTCAAATGCAATCACAACACCACGCTTTTTGGCTTCTTCTCCATGTTCTTCTATGTATGCTGCCAGGCCGGCAGATGCTTTCCGGACGGTATATATATTCATACGGTTTGTACCGACACCAATTTCACCACGCATTCCTCCGGTACCAAACTCCAAGTTCTTATAAAAAGCTTCCTCCAATTGCTTTTCATCCTGCTTCAGCTTTTCTAGCTGATTTTTTAATTCAGCGTCTAATTCTTCAAACTCCATCCAGTTTCTTGCTGCTAATTTCCAATCCATAAGAAGTTCCCCTCCAGTTCTCTAGTCACTAATATCTTTCTAAGTTACCAGCCAATACTCCTTTAAAAATCTGCGAAAATTTACCGACAACTTTCGCCATCCCTTGGAGGAAATAGGTGCACCTTATATATATTACCTCAAAATTCCATTGAGAAGTAGATAAAAATAAAAGCCTTTTCCTTAGTAACCAATGAAACAGGAGATTTTTATGAAAAGAAGAATACGATTTATTGATTAAACAATTTTGGGGGTATGTAATTGAGTAAAATTTTTTTGCATATAGAAGGTCTTGCGGTCTTTTTGTTAAGTCTTTATTGATACGCATACAGTCAATATAGTTGGCTATTATTTTTTGTCTTATTGTTAGCACCAGATATTTGGATAGTAATGATGGGATATGGATTAAAATACCCTACAGGATTTAAAGACAACCATATGAATCGTGTTTAAGCTAAAATGAATCAGCAAAATAATTTCCACTAACCTAGTGCATTAGTTAAACAATTCAAACATAAATAATGACAGTAGAAAGACTAGGGAAAATGTATTACCCTAGTCTTTTTTACTAATTTTATTGTTAATGACGTTACCAAATATTTCTATAAGGAATATATACAAATTTCTCTCTGAAAAGAACCCGTAACTTTCTTAAGCTTCTTTTTTTATATAAGCAGTTCATTATCTGCTTTCGTATAAATACTAAGCATTGGATTTTTCATGTTCTTTGCTTCTACAAACTGGTCAAATTCAAATGGAAAATAAAGTCCAAATTCCTGTAGATTTGCGACATTTTTGTTAAAAATAGGCGCATATTGTTCGTCCAGTTGGGGTGATTCAAGAATGGATATTAAAGTTTGTATACTAGCCATTACTTGGAATGCGTCTTTTAATGTTCCAATCTCTTCGAAATGCTTTTTGGAGGTGTGTAATACCTTTAAGCGTTCAAATTGATGAATTTCATCATCTGTAAAATAGAGAGGAAAAATATTCGAATAAATATACCTCACAAGCTCACAAATTTCCTCTTCTTGACTTGGAGTCGAGGCATATACAATTTTCACTATTAAACCCACCTTTGCCATCACTGTTATCTGTCGTATTATATATGTAAGAATAACATAACTATGTTGGATGTAACGGTGGTAATTAGTGGATAACTAAAAAGGAGAAGAATATGCTAAATACAATTCGTATGGGAGAATGGTTTCAGATATTTGTCCCTAAAGAGTGGGAAAACATCACAATAGATCATCTATTTCGCCATGTATGGGAGGCACCCAAAAAGCTGATCCATACCTTCAGAATGGAGAAAAAAGTCCAAATAAATGGAAAAGAAGCTAATTGGACCTTACCACTAAAAGCCGGGTCCAAACTTCAGATACGATTATTTGAAGAAGAAGAAATACAACTCACACCTTGGTTTCAGTCCATTGATATTCTATTTGAGGATGATCATGTCCTCGTACTAAATAAACCGCCTTTTATAAATACTCATCCGAATGATCGAGAGACCGATACAAATACACTTATGAATGCTGTTGCTTTTTATTTGCTATCAAAAGGTGAAATACGAAACATTCGGCAAATCCACCGCTTAGATCGTGATACATCAGGTGCCATATTATTTGCAAAACATCCATTGGCAGGTGCTGTATTCGACAAACTCCTTGAAAAAAGAAAAATTAAAAGGACGTATTTGGCACTAACTCACGGACTATTTCAAAACAAAAAAGGCTCTATTGATGCTCCAATTGGCAGAGACCGTCATCATTCGACTAGAAGAAGGGTATCTCCAACCGGTCAACCTGCCATTACCCATTATCAGGTAGTAAAAGAAGATAAACAACAAAACCATTCCTATGTAAAATGCTGGTTGGAAACAGGAAGAACACATCAAATTCGAGTTCATTTAAGCCATATCGGTAATCCTTTAATTGGAGATGTATTATATGGAGGAAAGCCAATTGTTAAGAGACAAGCACTTCATGCAGTAAAATTAGAATTTCTGCACCCTTTTACTTTAGAGAAAATAGTATGTCATGCACCTTTCCTAGATGAAAACCCGATATTTAAAGGAATCAATATTTATGATGTGTAATCAGAAAAGTGATAGCGCCCTGTTTAGCGGCGTATGCGCTCCTTCCAAAAGCTATCGCTTTCGGTCGTGCGATGTTTATGCTGCCGCAGTCTTCCTTGTGGTGGCCTCCAACTGAGATATAGGAAACACGAAGAGCCAAAGGCGATTCGATTTTGACTTATCGTAGGGCGGAGACCGAAGGAGCATCATCACTAGGGCGATGAAGCTAGACAGTTCTAGAAATTGAAAATAAAATTACAATTCTAATTATAAAAGGCCTCCCATTTGGGAAGGCCTTTTTAGTCAGTCATTTTTATTTAGCTTTTCTAAAGGATCTCATGATAAAGCTTACTAAAAGCACAAGTACCGCTGCCCCGATAATAGCAGGAATGATAGCAAAATCTGCCACATGCGGTCCCCAATCTCCTAAAATCCATGTACCAAGCCAAGCTCCAACGAAACCTGCAATGATATTACCAATAATGCCTCCAGGTACATCTCTTCCTACAATTAGGCCAGCCAACCAGCCAATAATACCTCCAACGATTAATGCCCAAATAAAGCCCATTTAAGAACACCCCTTTTTAATTCATAACTGTTCATAAGCATCTGAGCGAATCAGACAATGAAAACATGTCTGTAGACATAAATTACCCTAAAAAAAATTTTTTACTCATGTCTTTTACATTTTTTCAATAACGGCTCAACAAGAAGGGTTACTGTATAAAAAGAAAATCACGGGAAATAGTACAAGGTATATATAATGGTTAATTATTTGAAAATTCTAATGTTAAGTTTTTGTAAAATTGATGTCGAAGTTGTTTCTTTTTTCGACAAATTTCAATAAAATTAATTTCGTTCAATTTACTTTGTTTGGGACAAAAATTTGGAGGTAATTTTAATGGTTTTCAAAAAAAAAGATAAGTTTGCAATATTACTGCACAATATTTCAACGAACCTTAAAGAAGGAGCTAACTTTTTTACGGAATATAAATTAAAGGATATTAGTGATTTAAAGATCTTTTCAGAAAAAATGAAAGAAATTGAGTCTAAAGGGGATTCATTTGTTCATGAGGTTATTAAAGAACTAAATGACGCTTTTATTACACCAATTGAGCGTGAAGATATTCTCCACCTTGCCATGACAATGGATGATGTATTAGATGGTCTAGAAGCAACCGCAGCACTATTTGAAATGTATTCCATTACAAAAGCGGACGATTTTATGATTCAATTTGTTAACGCCATTCAGAATAGTGTTCATGAAATTGATCATGCTATTGAGCTTTTATCCAATAAAAAACTTCTGCAAATTAGAGAACATGCTATTAAGATTAAAGATTATGAATCACAATGTGACCATGTATTAAGAAAATCCATTAAGAACCTTTTTAATGTCGAGAAAGATCCAATTCGAATTATTCAATATAAAGAAATTTACGAGAATCTTGAGGATATCGCGGATAGCTGTCAAACCGTTGCCAATACACTAGAAACCATCATCATGAAAAATGCTTAAGGAGTAATCAGATGGACTTAGTTTTCATTCTTACAGTATTAATTGTTGTCTGTGCGCTTGCATTTGATTTTATTAATGGATTCCATGATACAGCCAATTCGATTGCGACATCAGTATCAACAAAGGCACTAAAGCCTCGGCAAGCCATTTTATTAGCTGCAGTCATGAATTTTGCTGGTGCGATGACTTTTACCGGAGTAGCTAAAACGATTTCCAAAGATATTGTCGATCCTTTTACACTTTCAAACGGAACGGTTGTTATTTTGGCTGCATTATTAGCAGCTATCTTCTGGAATTTGCTTACTTGGTATTACGGAATTCCAAGCAGCTCGTCCCATGCCCTTATTGGTTCCATTGCTGGAGCAGCATTAGCTGCAGAAGGATTAGATTCACTTAATTACAGTGGGTTCATAAAAATTATTGAAGCACTTATTTTCTCGCCAATTTTGGCATTTACAATTGGTTATATTATCTACAGTATATTTAAAGTCGTATTTAAAAACTTTAATTTAACAAAAACAAATCGTGTATTCCGATATATTCAAGTTGCAACAGCAGCATTACAATCATTTTCCCATGGTACAAACGATGCCCAAAAGGCAATGGGAATCATTACGATGGCTTTGATCGCTAATGGATACCAAAGCACTAACGATGTTCAATCATGGGTTCAATTATCCTGTGCGCTCGCTATGGGTCTAGGAACCTCTGTTGGTGGATGGAAAATCATTAAAACAGTAGGCGGCAAAATCATGAAAATTAGACCTATCAATGGGGTTGCTGCCGATTTAACAGGGGCTGCAGTCATTTTTGGAGCAAGTGCTTTGCATGTTCCAGTAAGTACGACACACGTAATCTCTTCCGGTATCCTTGGTGTAGGTGCTTCCCACCGTTTAAAAGGTGTTAAATGGGATACCGCTCAACGGATGCTCGTTACATGGGTCATCACTTTGCCGATTACAGCATTTATTGCAGGAATTTTCTACTTTATTCTTAATTTATTCTTTTAATCGAGTAGGAGGGGGTGATTAACCCCCGTCCTCTCACACCACCGTACGTACGGTTCCGTATACGGCGGTTCAATTAAGATAATTGACGCAAGTCTTTATAACTTCCGTGAATAGCTGTTCTCTTTATGCCAGTGGTCACTCCACCCTCCAAGAGGTCTCCCACGGGATTCACCGCTTCCTCCCTCAAGTGAGGTACTACGTTTTCTGTGTTCATCATGACT
>NZ_JAAFZF010000062.1:0-13741 GCF_010614825.1 Neobacillus sedimentimangrovi | reverse complement strand
TTACTCTGTATCACCTTCGGCAGAAAGGGCTTTGTTTTGTCATGCAAACTCACCCAGTGATACCTAGCCTCATATGAAGTTCGTGTTCCTCAGACCGGAAGTTTGCCGCTCGCTTCCTTCAGATTCCGCGTCACCACGGACACCCTTGCGTTAAGCTAACTGCTACTTCTGCCTTCGCAGCTCGGGACTTTCACCCTATAGATTACACCCATGCCGGGCGCACATGAAAAAGGAGATCTTCTAAAATGAAGATCTCCTTTTCGCTAGATATTTTTGTTTTTATCATGTTCTTCATTAAACATTCCTACATAATTCTTTGTTTCTCCAGAATCGTCTTTTATCGCCGTAATTGTCAACCATTCTTTATATATTTCATTATTTTTTCGTTTATTCCAGATGTAACCTTCCCAATAGCCTTTTGATATTAAGCTATCCCACATTTTTTTATAAAATTCTAGACCGTGCTCGCCTGATTGCAGCACACTCATCGTTTTTCCAATTACTTCTTCTTGAGTATAACCGGTAATTCTTGTGAAAGCAGGATTTACCCGGAGTATCGTTCCATTTACATCTGTTACACATATTCCATCAACTGCTTGGTTTACAATTTTAGAAGATATATCAAGTCTTTCTTGATAATATAGCCAAACAACAATAACCAAACTCGCTAAAGAAAATTCAGATAGTGACATAAATCCAATAGCATAATGACCAGTAAGGTTAAAGAGAATGGTTAAAATAATTGGAGGGAAAAAACCGCCAAGCCCTCCCATTGCGGAAACAATACCGTTTACAATTCCTGCTTGTTTTGAAAAGTAGAGTGGAACCAATTTAAATATTGCTCCATTGCCGATACCTGCAAAAAAGGCAACTAACAAACAACCAAAGGAATAGATAGGTAAGGAAGGTGTAAAAGATAAAAGGAATCCTGCAAAGGTAAGGCTAAAAAATACAGCCATGAGAATTAAAAAAGGATTAATTTTATCACCTAGCCAGCCTCCCACAGGTCGAAAGATTGTGGCAAGGGCGATAAAACCAGCAGTACGTAACCCAGCATCCACTTTAGTTAATTCAAAATGGTTCACCAAAAATGAAGGCAGATAAATGGTAAATGCTACAAAGGAACCAAATGTAATAAAATAAAACAAACTTAAAAACCAAAGCTTGGGATTTTTATAAACCTTTTTTATTTGTTCTGTTAATGGATGATTTACTCTCTTTTCTTTGCGGTCACCTAGAAAAAAGTTAATAATGGCAAAAGCTAAAACAATGATTAAATAGATGTTAACTGTTGTTCGCCATCCAAAATTATCGGCAAGAACAGGAGCTAGAAAGGAAGTAATCGCTGTTCCAATGTTACCAGCTCCGTAAATTCCATTGATGAAACCATGTTTTTCCTTTGGATAATATTTTGGTAATGATGTAACACCAACTGAAAATAAAGCTCCCCCAATACCTAATAAAAAACCACCAATGATTAACATAAATAATGAATTTGCCATACTAATAATGACGATTGGGATAGTTAAAACAATCAAACTAATAGTAAATAATAATCTCGCTCCAAAGCGATTGGTCCAATATCCTATTGGTACTCGTAATAGCGATCCTAGAATAACAGGAACTGCGGTTGCCCAAGCGATTTGTGTGGAAGTTAGTTGAATATCTGTCTTGATATAAGGCATAAGTGAAGAAATGAGCACCCATACCATAAATCCTGCTACTAGACTTCCTGTTTGAATATAAAGTTGTTTTGTACCTTGATTCATCAAAATTCCCCCTTGAATCCAATCAAAATGTATTATCCCCTTCATTTCTCAAATTAATCTAACTCCATAAATAATAAAATTTTCTTCACAAAATTATAGTTATCTTTCATAAACCTGTATGTGAGATACCTCACTCAAATGATTATTTTTAATGGAAGGATTCAAATAATAATAATTGACAGTATGGAAAAAGTAGAAAAAAGGAATAATCTTTCGCAGTCAAGGAGGTAGCATCATGGTAAAGCAATATGCAGTAATTGGACTGGGGAGATTTGGATCAAGTGTTGCTGCTAGGTTATATGAATCTGGTCAGGAAGTACTTGGAGTTGATGTCAATATTGAGAGGGTAGAAGAATCAAATGAGTTCGTTACACACGCAGTGATTGCTGACTCTACAGATCCTGAAAGCTTAAAAGCAATCGGCATTCGTAATTTTGATACGGTAATTGTAGCGATTGGAAATGATATCCAAGCTAGTATATTAAGTGTTTTACTATTGAAAGAATTAGGCGTTAAAAAAGTGATAGCTAAGGCGCTAAATAATTTACACGGTCAGGTTTTGGAAAAAGTAGGTGCTGATTGGGTGATTTTCCCGGAAAGAGATATGGGAATTCGAGTGGCTCACCAACTTTTATCTCCCAATGTGCTAAATTTTATAGAAATATCAAAGAATTATAGTGTAGAGGAGGTAAGAGCTACTGAGAAAATGAAAGATAAAACACTAAGAGAACTGGATATACGAGCGAAGTATAATCTTAGTGTGATTGCCATTCGAAATGATAATGAATTAACAATATCTCCGTCACCAGATAAAATTATTGACGAGGGAGATGTTCTTGTAGTAATTGGAGAAAATCGTGACCTTGAACGATTTGCTAACTTAAGTTAAAGCGAAATAATAAATGAGTCATATATGAAATGAAGTGTAAACTACCATAGGTAAAATATTGACACTGCGACCTATCGACAATCATACTTCTATGGAAAAGAGGAAGCAGGTAGTATGGACAGAGAAGCTCATGGAAGGTTCGTGAAGAGGGAAGCTTTAGGAATGGGAAGTTTATAAAAAAATTTTGTTAGGCAGGAGAAAAATATCCTGCCTTCTTCATTTGATTCGTTTAGACTTTAATCTTCTTGAAGTTCACTAATGTCTACAATGGTCCGCTCTTCTAGTGGCCCTCTCAAATGGACTGTTGCTGTTTTGCCATCTTCATTAAGTTTATCAATCCAAACAGATACCCCATTATATTTCACTTCAATATCTGCTGGAGAAGATAATATCTGCTTTACACGGTTTGCATTCATTTCTAATCCCCCTTAGGTTTTCTTGTTATTTTGTAATTGAACGAAGATTTTCAATCAGGATTTATTATTATCCTTTTAATAGTTATACATTTGATAATAATCTTGGTTTATCGCTCAAAAGGATAATCAATATGTATCCCATTTATAGTACCCGGTTGATAATCGTCCTCTAAACTTTTCAAATAGTTCTTTAGTTCTATTTGTAATTCTTTAGGTGCACCAGGTTTTAAATGCCAATTTCCTGGTTCGTCAACAAAGTATGGGCTTTTGGTAAAATCCGGCCTCATTCTTGGCATATGAACTCATCCCTTTCCTTAGTTAGATGGTATTCCTTTAATTATTGTTAACCATGAACCATCGCATTCATTCCAAAAATGAGACTAAATGTGGATTGCTAGGTAGGATTGTTCCTGTATATGATACTTTTAATGTGATTTCCAAAAAAATCCGTAAAAATAGTATGAAAGAATGAAATTCATCATTTGATGAAACTATATAGAGTGGTATTCGTCATATACATATGAAGTTGAATGGAGTCATGTCCAACTTAAAACAAGCATAAAAATAAGTGGATATTTAATTGGTATTAAGTGGTTTTTCTTTTTTTGGAAATGTGGTATAGTAATAGCGGTTCGTTTGAGAGGAGAAATTTTGAAATGAAAAAAATAAGTAAAAGTCATATTTCTTTTTTTATAATTGCTGTTATTTTATTTTGGATAAAAACTTATGCCGCTTACCAGATTGAATTCAACTTAGGGATAGATAATAACCTACAAGAATTTCTGTTATTTATTAACCCTTTGAGTTCGGCGCTATTCTTTTTCGGCATCGCTTTATTATTTAAAAAGCGGGCAAAGCTTACCATGATTATTACTAATTTCTTATTGTCGTTTTTACTTTATGCAAACATTGCTTATTATCGGTTCTTTAATGACTTTATTACTGTACCGGTATTAATGCAGACGAAAACAAATGCTGGACAATTGGGGGATAGTGCTCTTTCTCTAATGTCCCCATTTGATATTTTCTATTTTACTGATTTCTTTGTATTAATTTGGCTTGCATTAACGATATTCAAAAATGTAACAGTGAATAATAGAAAATCTTTTAAAATTGCTCTTTTATTTGCCATTACCATTTTCTTTTTTAATTTAGGGCTGGCTGAAAAGGATCGCCCTCAATTGCTTACACGTTCCTTTGACCGAAACTATTTAGTGAAATATTTGGGAGCGTATAATTTTACCATTTACGATGTGATCCAAAATATTCGGTCTTCTAGCCAGCGTGCTTTAGCTAATTCAAGCGATGTTACCGAAATAGAGAATTATCGGAAAGCTAATTATGATGCACCCAATCCAGAGTATTTTGGAAAAGCAAAGGGAATGAATGTGATTTATATTTCCATGGAATCAACTCAAAGCTTCTTAATAGATTACAAGATGCCTGATGGTCAAGAAGTAACACCATTTTTAAACTCATTAGTTCGTGATAAAAATACTTTCTACTTTGAGAATTTATTCCATCAGACAGGGCAAGGGAAAACTTCTGATGCCGAGTTCTTAATGGAGAATTCATTATATCCAATGGCTCAAGGGGCTGTCTTTGTCAATAAAGCACAGAATACCTATCATGCATTGCCAGCGATTTTAAAAGGCCATGGCTATACTTCAGCAGTTTTCCATGGGAATTACAAAACATTCTGGAACCGGAATGTTATGTATAAAGCTTTAGGTTACGATTACTTTTTTGATGCAGAATATTATAATATGACAGATGAACATGTTAAAAATTATGGATTAAAAGATATTCCATTTTTTGAAGAATCCATCCCTATGCTTAAGAGTTTAAAACAACCATTCTATACAAAGTTTATTACTTTATCGAACCATTTCCCGTTTGAAATGGATCCAGAGGATACTGATTTTCCTGCAGGTGATACAGGAAATAAGGTTGTGGACCAATATTTCCAGGCAGCTCATTATATGGATCAGGCATTACAACAATTTTTTAATGATCTTAAAGAAGCAGGGCTATATGAAAATACGATGATTGTCTTGTATGGGGATCATTATGGAATTTCTGAGAATCATAATGAAGCGATGGCAAAGGTTTTAGGTGTAGAAGAAATTACACCGGTTATAAGTGCTAATCTACAGCGAGTTCCTTTATTTATTCACATACCAGGTGTAGAAGGTGGCGTTCAAAAGCAATTTGGCGGGCAAGTAGACGTGAGGCCAACTGTTCTTCATCTGTTAGGGATTGATACAAAAGATTATTTGGAATTCGGCTCAGATTTGTTATCAAAAAATCATCGTAACTGGGCATTATTTAGAAATGGTGATTTTGTCTCACCAGAGGTTATCCAGGTGAAAGGAAATTGTTATGATTCCCATACAGGTGATTTGTTAGAGGATACAACGGTATGTAAAAATATCGCAGAAAGTGTAAATACTGAATTGCAAATGTCAGATGAAATTGTTTATAAAGATTTGCTTCGTTTTTATAAGCCTGCTGGTTTTACTCCGATAAATCCAAATGATTATGAATATTTAGGACCGAAATCATCAAAAGGAGATAAAACCTCTGATAGTAAAAAAGAAACTGAAACGACCAATACGAATTGAAAAAAGCTGTGCATAATGCACAGCTTTTTTGTGTCTATTGTTTACGAAACCAGAAAATGCGCCATTTCTGGCGCTTCTGTCAGGAGGTAGTGTGTTTCATCAAATAAGACTGAATCATAGTATTTGATTAATAGTAACCTCCGTAGGAAGAACCTACAATGATCAACAAAATAAATAAAACTACAATTAGCACAAAGCTGCTATTGTTTCTTTCGTAGCTCATACCTATTCACCTCCCTACAATGAACTACTTTAATTTATGTAAAAGCATGTCCTTAAGTATGGGCAGATAATAGAAAGGGTAAAAAAAGGCATTTTGTAACTTGTAACATTTTATGGTGAAGTTAGAAAATCCGGAATTCTAATTGGAGTTTGTCGAACGTCTGAAAAATGTAAAAATATATCATTATAATTAAATAAAACATTGTTTTATGTTTCAATTATCATTCATTTTAGGAAAACCCCCATAAATAGAATAATAACGAGCGAATGATGTAACAAAGGGGAGTCAAATGGATTCGGGAGGTTGTTAGGACAATGATGATAATTGATATCGATAGTTTACTAGAAGATACACAAAACCTAATATTTGAAAAAAATCACTTAAATGTAAAAATCGTTGAGATTGACCAACTGCTGGATAAAACGAAAGATTGGTAATATCTTATTTTTGTATTCAAATGAATATTAAGTTTTTTTTCAATGCCTTCTGTCTTACAGAAGGCATTTTTTTTATGTAAGGAATAGATATTTTTGACTTCGAGAATGGTTAGAAGCAAATGTTTTTGTGACTCGTTTTCTGATTAGTTATCTAAGCCTATTGTGTTTCATTGATCTCAGTTGGAGCATATTCTAAAGAAGGCTTCGGTGAATTGTGCAACACACAATTATAAAACAAGCATTTTTGAGAGGAGATCAATCCCCCCTAAGCACAGACATGTGATTGTAAGATTTATGAAGTTTTATGGCATAGACGCTTTAAAGTAGAAAAATATTTTCTTTATTTCTATTGCTTTTAGACTAGGAAAACACTAGAATTATTTTTAAAATATTTAATTTTTAAAAAATTATAAATAAGGGGGATAAAAATTAATGAAATTAAAAGGTATTTCCATCGCATTAGCAGGAATGCTGATTTTGGCAGGCTGCGGGAGTAAAGAATCATCTAATGAATCGGTAAAAGAAGGGGAGGATAAAACTTTTAAAGTAGGAATTTCCCAGTTTGCTCCACACCCATCATTGGATGCTGCAACAGAAGGTTTTAAAAAGGCGTTAAAAGATAAAGGAATTAAAGCTGATTTTGATGAACAAAATGCACAAGCAGATCAGAACAATACACAATCAATCGCCCAAAATTTTGTTGGGGATAAGGTGGATTTAATTTTTGCCAATGCAACACCAAGTGCGATTGCTGCATTAAATGCTACAAAGGATATTCCAATCATTTTTACATCCGTAACAGACCCAGTTGGTGCTGGTTTGGTTAAAGCCCTAGATAAACCAGGGAAAAATATCACTGGTACGACTGATAACCATCCAGAAGCAACAAAGAAAACGATTCATTTTATCACTGATGAGGTAAAGGCAAAAAATATTGGAGTGATTTATAACTCCGGTGAGCAAAATTCTGTTGTACAGGTAGAAGAAGTAAAGAAAATAGTTGAAGAAAAGGATGCCAAGCTTGTAGAAGTATCTATATCCAATACATCTGAAGTGAAACAAGCTGCAGAATCATTAGTCGGACGGGTAGACGCGATTTACATACCAACAGACAATACAGTTGTTACGGCTCTAGATTCTGTTATTGGTGTAGCAAGAAGTAAAAAAATACCTTTGTTTGTTGGAGAACTTGATTCGATGAAGAAAGGTGCGGTAGCTGCCAGCGGATTTAGTTATTTTGATCTCGGATATCAATCTGGTTTAATGGCAGCGGATATTTTAACAGGCAAAAAGAAAGCTTCTGATATTCCAGTGGAACTACCAAAAAGTTTGAAATTGGTTATTAATAAAGCTGCTGCCAAAGATCAAGGTTTAGAAGTGAAAGAAGAATGGAGCCAACTTGGAGAGTTTTATGAAGGCGAAGAATAATACACTTGAGGGAGTCAATTAAATGTGTATTGACTCTCAAAATACATATAGCCTAACCAAAGGCATGTTTTAAATAATTGATATGAAAGGATGAAAACGATGTTTACATCCATATTTGGGTCTATCGAGACGGGAATCATCTATGCGATTATGGCACTGGGGGTCTACCTATCCTTTCGTATACTTGATTTCCCAGATTTAACAGTTGACGGCAGCTTTGTAACTGGTAGTGCCATTGCAGCTGTATTGATAATAGGTGGTACCGATCCATTTGTAGCCACGATTACAGCGCTCATAGCCGGCTTTATTGCAGGCTGTATGACAGGGCTGTTGCATACATTTGGAAAAATTAATAATCTCTTATCTGGAATTTTAATGATGATTGCTCTTTACTCTATTAATCTTCGGATTATGGGGCGCTCCAACATCCCTTTATTAAATGAAGAAACAATATTTATGAAAATTAGTGGTATATCAGAAAGCTGGGGAATCAATATCATTTTTAATGACATACTGATATCGGTTGGGTTAGGAGACAGTCTGCCTGAAACATGGGGAATACTTTTGTTCATGTTAGTTGTTACTTTTGTCATTAAATTTTTGAATGATTGGTTTTTCCAAACCGAAGTTGGTCTTGCCATTCGAGCAACAGGTGATAACAAGAAAATGATCCGTAGTTTCTCAGCTAATACCAATTTATTAACGATTGTTGGACTGGGACTATCCAATGCATTAGTCGCATTTTCAGGTGCATTGATTGCTCAGCACGGAGGTTTTGCAGATGTTAGCATGGGAATTGGAATGATCATAATCGGTTTGGCCTCCGTCATCATTGGAGAAACTTTGTTTGGGACAAAAACAATTGCAAGAACAACTATTGCTGTCATTGGGGGAGCAATTATCTACCGCATCGTTGTATCGCTGGCTTTAAGAATAGATTTTTTGGATCCAGGAGATATGAAGTTGATAACGGCTGTCATAGTCATCTTTGCTTTAACTACTCCAAAGGTCATTGAGCGGTATAAAGAGAAGAAGCGAAAAGCACGGAAAAGAGTGGAGAAGCTACAACGGGAGGGGGGACGATATGCTTCAATTAAATCAGATTTATAAAATTTTTAATGAAGGATCGCCTGATGAAAAAATTGCACTTAATCATGTAAACCTTTCCTTACAAAAAGGGGATTTTGTTACGGTGATTGGTAGTAATGGGGCAGGTAAATCAACTTTAATGAATATCATATCCGGTGGATTGGTCCCGGATATGGGAGAAGTGTTTATTGATGGCCAAAATGTTACCAATATGGCAGAATTTCAACGTTCTAAAATGATTGGGCGTGTTTTTCAAGACCCGATGGCAGGAACTGCCCCAAGTATGACGATTGAAGAAAATTTGGCGATGGCTTATACAAGAAACAAAACAAGAAAACTTGTAAGAGGAGTTACAAAGAAAAGGCGTCAATATTTTCAGGAGGCTTTGGAAACCTTGCATCTTGGCCTGGAAAACCGTCTAAGCGCAAAGGTGGGTCTTTTATCCGGGGGTGAACGACAGGCATTATCGTTATTAATGGCAACTTTTACAGAACCCTCCATTTTACTACTTGATGAACATACTGCTGCCCTCGATCCTTCAAGAGCAGAATTAATAACGAACCTGACAAAGGAAATTGTTGAACGATATCAGCTTACCACCTTAATGGTGACACATAATATGCAGCAAGCAATTGATTTAGGGAATCGATTAATCATGATGGATAAAGGCCAAATTATCTTAGAGGTAGATGAAGAACAAAAGAAAAACCTGACCATTGAAGGATTGCTTGAAGAATTTAAGCGAATTCGTGGCACGCAAATGGTAAATGACCGGGCGATATTGACTTAACGTTTTCTAAATAATAGTTCGAAACAACATATATTTTGAAATTCGTACCAATAAAATGACAAACAATCCAACCAAGTTGGATTGTTTTTTGTATAATTGTAAAAATAAAAGAATTTTTTTGAAAAAAAGTATCATTGGAGGTGAAAGCATGGAAAGGATCTTGACCAAATTAGCGGCACATACTCCTGAGATATTAGGACATAAACATTTTTCTAAATACGCCGTTTTGGTACCACTAATTAAAAAAAATAATGACATCCATGTTTTGTTTGAAGTCAGATCGCTGCAGTTAAAGCGGCAGCCAGGTGAAATTTGTTTTCCTGGTGGAAAAATGGATCCGCGGGATAAGGACGAAAAAACAGCAGCGATTCGAGAAACAAAGGAAGAACTTGGGATAAGCGAAAAGGATATTTCTGAAATATATCCATTGGATTATATGATTTCCCCTTTTGGAATGATGATTTATCCATATGTTGGATTTTTACATGCTCCAGGAAATATACAACCTAATCCTTCGGAGGTCGAAGAGGTTTTCACCATTCCATTACCCTATTTTTTGGAAAATAAACCAGAAATATATCAAGTTGAATTTAAAATTGAACCAGAGGAAAATTTTCCGTTCGAATTAATCACTGGTGGAAAAAATTATAAATGGCGTCCAAGAGTTATGGAAGAGTATTTTTTTAAATTTGAAGATAAAGTCATATGGGGATTAACTGCGCGAATTCTATCAAATTTTATTGAAATTATCAAAGAATGATTCGGACTGTATTGAACAGTGGATTTATTTAGTTACTTTTATTATTTTTGAAAAGTATTTGTCTATTACAGAAGAACAAATGTCCATATAAAAAGAAAAAACACTTGATAATTTTTCAAATTGTAATAAAATTAAGATTAAATTTTTGGTAATGGGAGATGTAGAAATGAAGGTTGTAAAATTTGGGGGCTCATCATTAGCTTCCGGCGCTCAACTTAAGAAAGTATTTAATATTGTAGTATCAGATCCCGAGCGAAAAGTGGTTGTTGTTTCAGCTCCAGGGAAAAGGTTTGCTGAAGACATAAAAGTAACGGATTTATTAATTGAATGTGCCGAAAAAAGTTTAAAGAATGAAAAAACGGATCAAGCATTGGAAGCTGTCATCGCTAGATATCAAGATATTACTGAAGAATTATCGCTACCGAGAGAAATCATACAAGAAATTCGATTGGATTTAACTGAAAGACTGAATGGTGACAAAAGCAAACCGGACCGCTATATGGACAGAATGAAGGCAAGTGGGGAAGACAATCACGCAAAATTGGTGGCAGCCTTTTTCCGAAAAATGGGAGTAGAAGCACATTACATCGATCCGAAAGAAGCTGGCCTAATTGTTAGTGACGAACCAGGGAATGCACAGGTCCTACCCGAAGCCTACGAAAGTCTTTCTTCATTGCGGTGGCATTCAGGAATTTTAGTATTTCCAGGTTTCTTCGGTTATAGCAAGGCAGGGGATGTCTATACATTTTCACGTAGTGGCTCAGATATTACTGGATCCATTCTCGCTAATGCGTTGAAAGCGGAACTTTATGAAAACTTTACAGATGTAGATGCTGTTTATTCCGTCAATCCATCTATCGTTGAAAAGCCGAAGGAAATAAAGGAAATTACATATCGGGAAATGCGAGAGCTATCTTATGCGGGATTCAGTGTTTTACATGACGAGGCACTTGTACCGGCATTCCGTGCAGGTATCCCTGTTCAAATAAAAAATACAAATAATCCGACTGCACAAGGTACAAAAATTGTTGCTGAGCGCAATAATACGAATGGCCCGGTAATTGGAATTGCTAGTGATAAAGGCTTTTGCAGTATCTATGTTAGCAAATACTTAATGAATAGAGAAATTGGATTTGGACGTAAACTTTTAGGGATTTTAGAAGATTTCGGTCTTTCCTACGAACACACTCCATCGGGTATTGATGATATTTCTGTAATCTTAAGAGAAAATCAATTTGATAAAGAAATGGAAGAACAGATTATTGATAGGATTAAAACCGAATTACATGCGGATCAAGTTTTAATTCAACACAAACTTGCCTTAATCATGGTCGTAGGCGAAGGAATGCGTCATAATATCGGTACAATGGCAAGAGCATCAAAAGCCCTAGCAAAGGTGAATGTCAATATTGAGATGATTAATCAAGGGTCATCAGAAGTCAGTATGATGTTTGGTGTAAAAGAAATTGACGAGAAGAAAGCCGTTCAAGCATTATACAATGAGTTTTTTGTCCCTGTTATGGTATAGAATCAATAAATGAAAAAGCAGCCCATTCGGCTGCTTTTTTAGTCTGTTTTCGGGAATTGCTTTTTTGATTTTCGTTTCAACTTTGTTCTAATTTCGGCCCCAATTGCGATTACTAAGCCTCCTGCCGTGTCTGATATAAGATCAATCATCGTATCTTCATTTCCACCACCCTGCAAGGTCATATCGAAAAATTGGTCACAGCTAAATTCATAAACTTCCCATAGAACACCTCCTAATGCGGCAAACGAGAGGGTGAACCAAAAGATAATCCAAGGAGAAATTTCACTTCCTGCTTCTCGATGAATCATCCTTTCATATAAAGCAATAGCAGCAAATGCTAATAACAAACCACTAATAAAATGTACGAATGTATCCCACCAGCCTAGTCGATACCATCCTAATATGGAACCTAAATACTGTGAACCAACAAGAAAAATTAAATAAGAAATGACTAACGGTAAATTAAATTGAAGTTTTGTAAATAAAGCCAGTAGGAGTGGAATGGCCCCACAAACGATTCCTCCTATGGCTACCGTTCCTTTATAGGTTTCGCCATTTTTAAAATAGTAAAAAGCCAATATGGCCATAAAAACTACATAAATTCCGCTTAGTGTAATTACCAATATTCTCTTCATTATTATCCTCCATTCCAACCATTACCTTCTAATTATTTCCTAATTTTTTATTGGCTATATATATTAGTTATGAACTCGCAAAATTGGAATAAAAGCGGTATATTGTAATTGTCATATTTGTAACAAAGGTATATCTTTGGGGGTGTCCTATGCAAAGGGCGAAAATACCAACATACGAGCGAATAGCAATTGATTTAGCTAATCGTATATATAATGGGGATTTTAAAGTTGGAGAAAAAATTTACGGAAGATCTACGCTCGCGAGTGATTATAAAGTGTCCCCGGAAACGGTCAGGAGGGCAATTAAAATATTGGAAGATGTGGAAATTGTTCGTTCTACCAAAGGTAGTGGTATCATTATCGCTTCTCGCGAAAATGCCTATAAGTATATATCTCGCTTTACAAATCTTGCTAGCATTAAAGATCTTCAAAAAGAAATGAATGCTTTAATATCGGAAAGACGTAAACTGGATGAACAGCTATTTGAAGTGTTAAGTAGAATATTGGATTATTCAGGGCAACTTCGACACACCAATCCTTTGGCGCCAATTGAAGTAGAAATTCTCCCTAATTGTATACATATAGGAAAAACTATTTCAGAGGTGAAATTTTGGCAAAATACAGGTGGTACCGTCATTGGTATCAAACGAGGAGGGGAATTAATTATTTCTCCAGGACCTTATGCTTTAATTCAGGAAGGGGATGTACTCCTCGTAATTGGAAATGAAAAAACATATGACAGAGTTATTCATTTCTTAAATGAAGAATGAAAAGAAGCCAGCAAACTCTGGCTTCTTTTCATGTGCGCCCGGCATGGGTGTAATCTATAGGGTGAAAGTCCCGAGCTGCGAAGGCAGAAGTAGCAGTTAGCTTAACGCAAGGGTGTCCGTGGTGACGCGGAATCTGAAGGAAGCGAGCGGCAAACTTCCGGTCTGAGGAACACGAACTTCATATGAGGCTAGGTATCACTGGGTGAGTTTGCATGACAAAACAAAGCCCTTTCTGCCGAAGGTGATACAGAGTAAATGGTATGTCAACACTAAACTAGACAACTTTTTTAAGGTGTTCATTTTTATATTCAATAGGGCTTAAATACCCAAGTGTTCCGTGAATTCTGATATGATTAAACCAATGAACATAATCATCTAATTCT
>NZ_JAAFZF010000061.1:0-13746 GCF_010614825.1 Neobacillus sedimentimangrovi | reverse complement strand
GGTGCGGATATTTTGCCTTGGCAGAAACACCAAGTAAGTTCAAAGAATTTGATGAATGGATTAGACGAAGGCTTCGGATGTGTTTGTGGAAAGAATGGAAAACCCCGAAAACAAGAATTCGGAAACTCAGAGGATTAGGGGTTCCAAGCCATAAGGGCACTCGAATGGGGCAATACACGCAAGAAATATTGGCGGATTGCCTGCAGTCCCATTCTACACAAAACCCTCGACAACTCCTATTGGAAGCGTCGAGGGTTAAGAAGTCTATTCGAAAGATATCAAGCACTACGTCATACTTAATTGAACCGCCGTATACTGAGCGGTACGTACGGTGGTGTGAGAGGTCGGGGGTTAGTCACCCCATCCTACTCGATTAAGAGAATTTTTAAATAAGGAAAGTTTAACTAACACCAAGATGAAAATAGCCCACTCTTATGATACTTAAAATCCACTATGATTAATATAATGAAATTAGTTAATTAAATGGGTTTGCGTGGTGACAAGTATGAGAACTTATATTGTCATGCTTCTTCAATTTATTATTTGGAGCGGGTATACTTTAATTGAATGGTTATCCAAGCATGATCTACTTATATATAAGGTAATTATGTTTTTTGTATTTTTTTATTTGGCATTTATTATCGGTAATCAAATAATTAAATCTTTATCCAAAACACTTTTTATAACAAATGTAAGCCTTGTCCTTTATACTTCCATTCATTTTACCCTTGCTCGTTTAATAAATTAATAATCGAAATCAGGGATTTTATTTTCTTGGATAAAAGTACATGATTCTTTCGTTGAATAAATGAAGTTCTGCTTTAAGTTTCTTAGCAATAAATTTGCAAAATTCGTTTGCCTTGCCCTTATCTCCAAAAGTAGATTGCTCTGGAAGGGTAACCTGGATATATACCTGTTCTCTTTCCTCACCTTCTTCATTCCGAACGATTTCTTTATCTACACCTATTAAAATCGCATAGTAACGTTCATGGTCAGATTTTAAATAAAACCATTTATCTTTTCCTTCTTCAGGATCTTTAACAACATATGGAAAGGCAGCGTTTTCATACGGCCAGTTAGTTTGATCTCCTGTTTTTTCAGTAATATTTTTATAATAATAAATTAAATCTTTTACTTCCTCGATTGTAATCGTCTGTTTTGCAGATGAAGGCACAAGCTTGATATACGCATTTTGAGCCATCATCCATCCCCCCCTCAAAGACTATTTAATATTCCCATATTTATTCTAGCATTGACTAAAAAGTAATGACAACTTATATAAAATATTTATCAAAGCAAACAATCCTATATAAAAAGGCAAAAATCTTTTCAATTAATTAAATGTGACATACAAATTAGACTTGAAAAAATAAATGTGTTATATTATTATTAAATCAAGGATTGATAAAACGTTTTCATCCGGCTTATTATTTAATTGAAAAGGGGATAGTATGATGGGTACACTTGTATGCCAAACTTGTAACTCCACTATTGGTCATTTTGAAGATGAAAAAGTAACAGTCCTTTATACTAAAGGAAACTGCTGTTGTGAACACAAAAAAGAAGAAAAACAATAATATGTTTATATAATAAAGAAACAGGATTCCAACTTCGGAATCCTGTATTTTTTATTGGATCGCTTTATATTCTTTTATTACACGTATGGTCTTTAATTCATCGTCTTCAGGTCCTTGAACAGGGAGGCCTGCTTCAAGGTTTTCTTTAATGTAGTGAAGGTTTTCTTTTGTAATTATTTCTCCAGGTATGAAAATCGGAATTCCTGGTGGGTAAACCATAACAAATTCTGCGATGATTCTTCCTTCTGATTCTTCAAATGGAATGACTTCCGTTTCAGAATAAAAAGCATCCCTCGGTGTCAAAGCCAGCACAGGAATTTCTGGAAGTAGTACTTCAACCGGTTCGATTTTTTCGGCTCGGTGATCAAATTCATTGGATAGTTCTTTTAAAGCATTAACTAATAGATCAGCTTCATATTCTGTATCACCAAAAGTTATGATACAAAGAATATTATAAAGGTCTGACAATTCAACCTCGATATTGTGCTTTTCTCGTAGCCATTTTTCAACTTCGTATCCTGTAAGTCCCAAGTCTTTTACAGAAATAATCAACTTTGTCGGGTCATAATCAAATATTGCTTTTGAATCTAAAATCTCTTCTCCTGCGCAATATAGATGATCAATTTCATTAATTCTTTTGCGGATAGATTGAGCCAACCGAATAGTTCTGTCGATTAATGCTTCTCCCTTTTGAACTAATTGTTTACGTGCCACATCAAGAGATGCTAATAATAGATAGGATGTCGATGTTGTAGTTAGCATACTCAAGATAGATTGAACATGTTTTGGTGAGACAAGGCCTTCTTTGACATTAAGGATCGAACTTTGAGTCATTGAACCGCCAAGTTTGTGAACACTTGTTGCAGCCATATCAGCACCCGCTTGCATAGCTGATAGTGGTAGATCTTTATGAAAATGAATATGAACACCATGAGCTTCATCAACAAGTACAGGAACATTATAAGAATGGGCAATTTCAACAATTTTTTTTAGATCGGCAGAGATGCCGAAATAGGTTGGGTTAATAACCAAAACGCCCTTTGCATCAGGATGCTGTTCAAGAGCTTTTTCAACAGACTCTGGTGTGATACCATGTGAAATACCTAGTTTTCTGTCTATTTCCGGATGAATGAATACAGGTATAGCGCCGGAAAATACGATGGCTGACATAACAGATTTGTGCACATTTCTTGGAACGATAATTTTATCTCCAGGTCCGCAAACAGCCATTACCATCGTCATTATGGCACCGCTTGTACCTTGAACAGAGAAAAATGTGTAATCAGCATTAAATGCTTCAGCGGCTAATTCCTGGGCTTGTTTGATCATACCTTTCGGATGATGTAAATCATCAAGCGGTCCAATATTTATTAGATCTATGGAGAGGGCATTATCACCAATGAATTCACGAAACTCAGGATCAATTCCAGCTCCTTTTTTATGGCCGGGAATATGGAATTGTATTGGGTTTCTTTCTGCGTGTTTTTTTAACCCACTAAATAATGGAGTTTGATTTTGAGACAATTTGTATCCACACCTCTTATATTCAAAATAATCTTATAAAAATACATAAAAATTTATAAAACAAATGAATTATAGCACTATTTGCTTTGATTGCCTAGAATAATTTTAAATTTATTTTCGTCAAAATTAGTTTTTCAAAATAACAGGAAATTTACCCTTTAAAAAAGAAATAACAATTTATATATTTAAGGAGGGATCGAACTTGAATTGGCAGACAAGAGTTACAAAAATTCTTAACATTAAATATCCGATTATCCAAGGAGGATTGGCTTATTTAGCTTATTCTGAGTTGGCTGCTGCAGTTTCTAATGCAGGCGGCCTTGGTCAAATTACAGCTATGTCATTATCAAGCCCAGAGCTTCTACGAGAAGAAATTAAGAAAGTGAAAAAGTTAACAAATAAGCCGTTTGGAGTAAATTTTGCGATTGGCCAGCATGGAAGGTCATTTGCGGATTTTTTACAAGTAGCAATCGAGGAGGAAGTACCGGTTATTTCCATGACAGGTGGTAATCCAGCTCCAATTTTTGATCAGTTAAAGGGAGTTGACGTAAAAAAGCTTGTTTTAGTAGCTGCACGGAGACAAGCAGTAAAAGCAGAACAACTGGGAGCAGATGCAGTTATGGTGGTCGGCCAAGAAGGAGGAGGGCATCTAGGACGCGATGATATTGGAACAATGGTTTTAATTCCTCAAGTTGTCGATGCAGTTTCAATCCCAGTTATTGCTTCAGGGGGCATTGGCGATGGTAGAGGTTTAATGGCTGCGCTTAGTTTAGGAGCGGAAGGGATTGAAATGGGTACGAGATTTATTGCAACGAAGGAATGTGTTCACGCAAATGATGTTTATAAAAATGCCTTAGTCTCCGGTTCTGAATCGGATACGGTTGTTATTAAACGTTCTCTTGGTGCACCTGCTAGAGCAATTGCTAATAACTGGACAAAGAAAATACTTGAGATTGAAAAGTCTGGTGGAGACTATGAAAAGCTCAAGGATTATATTAGCGGAACTGCAAATAGAAGATACATATATGATGGTGCGGTTGACGAAGGATTTGCTTGGGCAGGTCAAGTAATGGGGCTTATTAAGGACATCCCTTCTGTTTCAGAACTGTTTCAACGTATGATTTCAGAAGCGGAACAAATTCGTTCAAAATGGGCAAAGTAATGATGTTTATTTCAAGAGAAAGGATGATACGATGGATTATCAATATCCAATCGATTATAGCTGGAGTACGAAAGAAATTATTGATGTTATTTCATTCTTTGAAAAAATCGAAAAGGCCTATGAATCAGGAATTGAACGTGATGAATTGATAAATGCATATCGACGATTTAAGGAAATCGTACCGAGTAAAGCAGAAGAAAAAACGGTATGTAGGGAATTTGAAGAAGTTAGTGGTTATTCTTCGTATCTGGTAGTTAAAAAAGCGAAAGAGGCCAATCCAGGCGATAAAATTGTGATGAAATCATAAAAAGCTCCTAAAAAGGAGCTTTTTATAATGAATATTTCGTGCGAATTTATAAAGAAGTACTGTTTTTTGAAAAACTTATTTATATTTTGTAAAAGACCTTCCGTACCTAATCGGATGGCATCGTCACTGTCAATTTTATAGCCGCATAAAAGTTCAGCTTTTTTAAATTTTTGAAGCCTATCAAATATTGCTATTAAGTCCTCCTTTTAATTTGACCATGCTTAATGGTCTTTGGCTTCGTATAATCAACAGACCAATCAAAATCCTTTGGAACCTCATTTAAAATAATGGCTCCTTTTTTGGTGAACATTTCCCCAATTTCCTCCTATTGAGATGCTTCATGATTACTGCAAACCAAAGGAATAAGTGTGTATGCCACAATCCAATTTGAAAATGGGAAACATTTTATAGCCACGAGGATTGTTTGAGATAGCAACCCATGTAAGTTTTGTTCACAAAATACAATAGCTAGAAATCTTGATTTCATAGGGGAATATGAAAAAAATGATTTAATAGGTAGAACAAAAATACAGTTCTCACTTTATTCGGCAATTTTCAATATAAAGTTCAATATTTGTTTAAGGTATATTTAAATGGCCATGTAAATATGAATAGAATGAAGGAAATATATCGGGGGGGGGGGTTATAGTATGAACGGGGATCATACACCTTTGCATGCTGACACCGGTGTTACATCTGGAATGTTTGTTGAGCGCTCTTTATATGAAATTCGTTTTTGGGCTAGGATCATGAAAGAACATTCTTTATTTCTTCGATTGGGTTTTAGAGCAGAAGATACACAACTAATTCAAGAGGCTAATCAATTTTATCACTTATTTGAACAGATCGAACAAACTGCGCATTCCTTTAATAATCAGGCAGACCCCGAACAAATAAGAAGATTTAATTCAGAGGTTCAACAAGCTGCAACTAATATTTTCGTATTTAAACGGAAAGTATTGGGACTAATTCTCACATGCCAATTGCCAGGGGCAAATAATTTTCCATTATTAGTTGACCATATTAGTAGGGAAGCTAATTATTTTAGAAAAAGACTAATTGAATTAAATGAAGGAAAATTACAATCGCTTCCAGATGCCATTATTAAAGAAAATGTCTTCTTTTTAAGGATTATGGCAGACCATGCCAAATTTATTGGTCATCTACTTGACCCGTCAGAAAGGAAACTAGTTGATTTAGCACGGAATTTCAGCCATGATTTTGATCAATTACTGTATCAAGCAAGGGACTTAGAATCTATGAGGCCACAGTCACTAACGGTTCCTCTTTTAGATCAATTCCTTGATCAAAATCGCGTGTCGGTCGTATCTCTAAGGGATTTCAAGAAAACTGCCCGTGATTTAATTGAGCAATGTAAAATTAAGAGCATTATTCATCCTCTATTAGCAGACCATGTTTTCCGGGAAGCTGATAGGTTCCTAGAAATCATTGATATGTTTGAAGCACATCTTACAGGCGGTGCCCGATAACGCGTCAATCATCCAAAAATTAAAAATGCTTGGATAGAATATTTATTTCTAACCAAGCGTTTTTGTGTATAAAAATAACAGGTACCGCTTTTATTTTGTAGATCACTTCGATTTCGATTGCTTCGTCTTCCCGTTTATAATCAAATCGTTCAATCAACTTCTCGAAGCCTTCGTTCTTTCCACGGGACGAAAGATTTCCTTCGAATAAATCCATCAAATCAATTTCAGAGCAACGCTTCCTTCGTTCTTTTTTCTTCACTTCGTTAATGAATTCATTCGATTGGGATCATCGTTCAACTTCTTTTTCCGCCGCTTTCATTTTTTGTTCTACGGCTTTTTTCTTTTTTCGAATTCCTTTCAGTTAATCATTCCGTCGATAAATAATTTCTTTATCCTTTCAACTCGTTGGCCTGCTTTTTCGATCGCTTCCATTTGTAGGGCATTCAACGCCTTATTGCCCCCATTTTTGCGTTTTGGGGCGTTCTGGGTCTTATTGAACAACCTTGCTGCAAAGTCTTCCATATCTACCCGTAACGCCTTTAAAATGATGTCTTCGGAACACCTTGACTCTTGTTGTAAAGGTGAATCCCCGTCGGGAAAAAGAATATGTCGGCACTTTTTCAAATTAATACGATTCTTCGGGTCACGCTACCACGATATTCCGTGACCATTAAAGGTACACTTTGAGATTCTCGATAGAATGTATTCACCTTTTCGGTCACGGTGCGGAACAAGACGAGTTTCTTCTAGCCGTTAAACTATATACCAGTGTTGTTCCCCGGTCTTCAACGGTTCATGCTGCCCATTACCTTGATAATCTTTGATGGGTCGTTTTCACGATCATGTTACCGATTACCCGTCGAAATTTACCGTGAAACACATATCCAAGATGAAATTCATGTTTTAAAAGACTTGCCGTTTTGGGAATTTGAGATATATGCTCTTTTTAATACGGATTCTGACTTAGCTAATATTGAGACTGTATTTTCCAATATGAAAAAATATCTAAATTATGAAACAAAAGAACAGCTAAAATTACATGTACTTGATGATTTTCTTAACTATTCATAATATAACTAAAACTACGTTAAACTATAATAAAATATAACACAAAAGCGTTCAAAGCACGGTTGACGTACATATAAAAGAAATTTATCTTGACGGAAAAACATGGAGCGTTTCAAAGGTTCAATTCATGGATAAATAAAATGGCAAACAAAAAAGCGTCCGAACCCGTTTCAGTATAACGGGGGAAGACGCTTTTCTTTTATTTATAGGCAAGTTTATACAATGGAATAAGAGTTTCAAAGGTTTCCTTTGCAATATTCATGAATGCGTTGCCGTCCGACAAGATTGGGTCATTTGCGTCAATATGTCGTCCAATCAAGAATTCAGCTTTTTTGACGTCACGAAAACGTTCAAGTGCGGCTTTCAAATCGATTTCCTTCATTGATATAGCTTCTTTTTTCGTATGATCAAGTGAAACGACGAAATCATTTGGAACAGTCTTTTTTATTGTCGGCAAGTTCTTCAAAAATGTCTTTGCAATTTCGGTCTTGTTAGGCAATTCATAAATGAACGCCAACCAAATAAAAACATGGTCGTCAAACAATCCAATTTGAAAATGCGGGTGTTGTTTATAACCTCTTTTATTTGAAGCAATCGCCAACCAAGTATCTTTCGGGGGGTTTACAGTTCGACGGGCGTGTTTAGCTATATGTAAAAACATTTCTCGACCAAGACTAGCGGAAAGGTCATCCGTCAATGAATGACCAATGATTCGGAACTTTGGTCGAATACGCTCTTCGATTGCCTGCATTCGTGCTTCAAGACCTTCTATATTAAACGTATCAAAATCGTGCTCCGTGAATCCTTCAAATTGCATTGGTTTTCCCTCTTTTCATAGGTGTATTTTGTGAAAAAGCATGTATCTTTTGGTTGATTAACGGTTCTTATTGCATGCTTTGTGAAATGAATGCATTTCATCACCAGTTAATGCATGTTAAAGAAGGGGCAAAATAGTCGCCCAAGATTTGTAGTTTAGGACGTATAGTACTTTTAATTGCTTTCATTCTTTCTTCTAATCCATTGATGAGAAAGACATCGAAATCTTGTTAATCTAAAATCTTGAAACTCCATTATGAACCTCCATTGTACCAATTTTAAAGACATTTTAGCATAATGCCATTTATTAAAGAAATTTGTTGCACAACTAGGTTTATGCACATATTTGTTCCAACATAGAAAAATTTCACATATTATACAGTAAAAAATGAATGAGTGAATGAGATGAATTCTTACCGGGGAGGGGGAGTTAATATGAAACAATTAGTAAATACATCACTTAAAAAAGTATCTGAAAAACAAAGAACTGCTGTATTAAGATTGGAAATGGATTATGAATTAGCGGTCTTATTTGAGGCAATTGAAGAAAAGAATGAGAAAAAAATCCAAGATAGCAAACAAAAATTGGAGAAAATTCGTCAAGAATTATTACGATTAAAGGCATTTTGATCAGTACTGTAGTTAATCGATCTAAGGAGTTTTATGGGGGAATGAAACGAAAAAGAAAGGTAAGGATATAAAACGAACTCCAAAAAAACGGGGGAGTTCGTTTATTATTGCGAGTAAAAGACAACCTCTTGAAGAGTAATAAGTTGATGTCTGATATATATTTGATTAAGCTATAGGTAAGTACATTCATATATTTACTAAGTTTTAACTAAATATATTAAGTACATATGAGTTTATAGTGTAAATTGGTTAATAACGGACATATATGGAGGAATTTTTATGATTTGGGAAACTATATATTCCCATGCTAAGGAATGGGTAAAAGAAGCAGGAATAAATATTCGTCAATCATTTGATAAAACATTGGATATTCAAACGAAGTCCAATCAAAATGATCTAGTTACCAACATTGATAAAGAGACAGAACAATTTATTATTAGCAAAATAAAAGAGCATTACCCGAATCATAAAATTATGGGGGAAGAAGGATTTGGAGATGAATTGGCCAGTCTGGAAGGGATCGTTTGGATCATTGACCCTATTGATGGAACCATGAATTTTGTTCATCAGCAACGAAACTTTGCCATTTCTATCGGCGTTTATGAGAATGGTGTGGGTAAGATTGGAATTGTTTATGATGTAGTTCATGATGAAATGTATCATGCTTTTAAAGGAAGAGGAGCTTATCTTAATAACAAGAAAATGCCTAAGCTGGAAACTGCTTCGATCAGCGAAGCTATTATTGCATTAAATGCTACATGGGTTATGCCAAACCACCGCATTGATCATCATTTGATGATTCCTTTAGTAAGAGATGCCAGAGGGACAAGATCATATGGAACCGCAGCACTGGAAATGGTATATGTTGCAGCTGGAAGAGTGGATGCTTACATATCTTTACGATTATCTCCATGGGATTTTGCTGGTGGAGCGGTAATTGTAGAGGAACTCGGAGGAATCGTAACAAATTTAAGAGGGGAAAAATTAAATTATTTAAACAAAGACTCATTACTTGTTGCCAAACCAGGTTTGCATAAGACAATTATTGAAGAATATTTAAAAAATGGAGAATGGTAAAAATCTACAAAAATGTCTAGTTTGAGTTCTTGCCCATTAAAACTTAAGCCATCCCCTTTCAAGTATACGTTTGTACTTTGGGGGATGGCTTAAGTTTTTTCTAAACTATATATGGAAGGAGGTCATACGCCGCTTACCAGGGCGCTTTCGCTTTTCTTATAGCTTTCCTTCTTTGCGCATGCGCTTTTTGGTTTTAAAACCTAGCCCTATAACGATGATTCCAGCGACTATAGAAATGAATACGCCAATAAGACTTTTTTCGGCTATTGCTACCCCAATTCCCATAATGCAAACCGCAGCTAAAATTGCATAAATGAGTAATGGCCATTTTACTTTGCTCATTTTTTTACCCCTTACAATAAATATAACTTCATTCTACATAAAATACTTCTAGGTTTCCACTAGTATTATGGTATAATGTTTTAGTTGTAATTGAGAAACTAAAATGTAATTCTTTATTTGTATAGAAGTATAGGAGTTGGAGTTTTTGAAATCAAGAACTGATATTAGAAATATTGCGATCATTGCACACGTCGATCATGGGAAAACAACATTAGTGGATCAGTTATTAAAGCAAGCAGGGACGTTCCGTTCAAATGAATATGTTGAGGAACGTGCTATGGATTCAAACGACTTGGAAAGAGAACGAGGAATCACCATTCTTGCTAAAAATACCGCCATTCAATATAAGGATACAAAGATTAACATATTGGATACTCCTGGGCATGCTGACTTTGGAGGAGAAGTTGAACGAATAATGAGAATGGTGGATGGGGTCCTTCTTGTAGTCGATGCTTATGAAGGATGTATGCCACAAACCCGTTTTGTACTCAAAAAAGCATTAGAACAAAACCTTACCCCAATTGTGGTAGTAAATAAGATTGATCGAGATTTTGCTCGCCCTAAAGAAGTGGTTGATGAAGTAATTGACTTATTTATTGAACTCGATGCATCAGAAGAACAGCTAGAGTTTCCGGTTATTTATGCTTCAGCAATAAACGGTACGGCAAGTCTCAACCCTGAAAAACAAGAAGAAAACATGCAACCGTTATATGATGCCATTATAGAACATATACCGGCTCCAATTGATAATAGAGAAGAACCTCTTCAATTTCAAGTAGCTCTTTTGGATTATAATGATTATGTTGGTAGAATTGGAATTGGTAGGGTGTTCCGCGGTACAATGAAAGTCGGTCAGCAGGTTGCATTAATGAAATTAGACGGATCCATTAAACAGTTCCGAGTTACAAAAATCTTTGGATTCTTCGGCTTAAAACGTCAAGAAATTCAAGAAGCAATGGCTGGTGATTTAGTAGCCGTTTCTGGTATGGAGGATATTAATGTTGGGGAAACTGTATGCCCTGTTGATCATCAAGAGGCCCTTCCAGTACTTAGGATCGACGAACCTACCCTTCAAATGACATTCGCTGTTAATAACAGTCCGTTTGCAGGTCGTGAAGGGAAGTATGTAACAGCTAGAAAAATTGAGGAAAGACTACGTGCTCAATTACAAACGGATGTCAGCCTTCGCGTTGAAAATACTGATTCACCTGATGCCTGGATTGTTTCTGGACGCGGTGAATTGCATCTTTCCATCTTAATTGAAAATATGCGCCGTGAGGGGTATGAACTGCAAGTTTCAAAACCAGAAGTGATTGTTAAAGAAATTGATGGCGTACGCTGTGAACCGATTGAAAGAGTACAAATAGATATACCTGAAGAGTATACAGGTGCGGTGATGGAATCATTGGGTGCACGTAAGGGCGAGCTTCTTGATATGAATAATAATGGAACTGGACAAGTTCGATTAATATTTAATGTACCTGCTAGAGGTTTGATTGGTTATACAACTGAATTTTTAACACTTACACGCGGGTATGGGATTATCAATCATTCTTTTGACAGCTATCAGCCTATGGCTCCAGGACAAGTTGGTGGAAGACGTCAGGGTGTTCTTGTTTCTATGGAAACCGGAAAAGCTACCACATATGGTATAATGCAGGTTGAGGACCGTGGTACTATTTTCGTTGAACCTGGAACAGAAATTTACGAAGGAATGATCGTTGGAGAACATACGCGTGAAAATGATTTAACTGTAAATATAACTAAGGTAAAGCATGCCACGAATGTTCGTTCTGCCACTAAAGATCAAACTACGGTGATTAAAAAGCCGCGTATCATGACGCTTGAAGAGTCATTGGAATATTTAAATGAAGATGAATATTGTGAAGTCACTCCTCAATCTATTCGTCTAAGAAAGAAAATCTTAGATAAGAATGAACGCGAACGATTGGCGAAAAAGAAAAAATATGCAGAAATGAACAAGTAATGATCCTATTAGGGTATTAGGTAAAGGAGGGGTTACACGTGGATATTGCAGAAAGACTTACATTTTTTCCTGCTCTATATAAAGTAATTGAACAGCCTAAAGTTGGGATGTGGCTGCTCTATCTGACAATAACAGCTTTATCTGTCCTTGTTTATAAACTTGGTTTTGCCAAAAAACTCCCGCTTGGAAAATCAATTATTATTTATATATTTTTAATTCTGGGTAGTACGATGCTTACTTTCCTTGGAATCTTTTTGCCTATTGCGGAAGGCCTTGTAGTCGCTGCGTTGATTTTAATCATTTATAAAATCCGTTTATGGCAATCGAAAAAAACGCGGACTGAAGCAAATTCACGGGGGTAATGAGGATGAGATCCTTGCAGGATGTTCTTTATAATTGGCTAACCATTAAAGTTGTCCACGATGCTCGTCCGAATGATACGGCTGCAAAAGAAACATGTACCCATTTTGAAGCGGTATTGTCATCACAATTTCATGTTTCTAATATTCAGATTACCAAAGATGAAGTGATGTATTACCTTTCATTTCAGCATAATGGGGAGCAGAAAAATACTCGCTTTCCAAGAGATCTAATTGAGGTTATGTTAACGCAAATCAATCTAGAACCAGAAAAATACGAGAACTATCCGTTAGTTGAAGAATAAAAAAACCCGCTTATGTATGACTGTTGATTACATAAGCGGGTTTCCTTTTTACCATTCTTGATCCTCTGTTTTGGGCCGATTAAAGCGAAAATTTCCAGTTGCTATTCGCAAGTTTGTTTTTTCTGCTATACGATCATTACATTGTTTACACATATATGTATGGATGGGACGGTTACGTAAACGTTTGGCAATAAGTGATTCATCATCAATCGATTCGATTTTATCACATAATACACATTTAACTTTCATACTTCACCTCTTCAACCTTGCCATTATAAAAGTTATTATACCATGAAAATTGACGCAACATCTGTTTAAGTTGAGGAATAATTGGGATAGTAGTAATATGAGAATATCTGTTAATTCATTGTGTATAAGTATGTGAAAGGGGCTGTTAATGCATGGCTAATCAAGTGGAACAAGGTCTAATAAAGCCATTATATGATGCAATGCAAAAAGAAAGATTTGTGACATTAGCCACTATAGATCACCAAACAGGTGGACCTAATGTGAGTGCAATTTCTTGGGTACTGGCAAAAGACGAAAATACAATCTATTTTGCTGTAGATAATCGTTCTCGAATTATTGAGAATATTAATAAAAATAACTTAGTGGTTATAAATATTATTGCTAATGAGTCTACGTATTCAATTCAAGGTGAAGCAAGAGTAAAAGAAGAAAGAATGAACGAAGTTCCGTTAAAGCTAGCTTTAGTGGAAGTTACCATTAAAGAAGTAAGAGATGTTATGTTTTATGGTTCAAAAATAGTGCAGGAAGTTCAGTATGAAAAGACATATGATAAAAATGCTGCTGAAAAGCTCGATAGACAAGTCATGGATGCAATGAAAAAAGCTTAGTTTCGACTAAGCTTTTTATCATGTGCGCCCGGCATGGGTGTAATCTATAGGGTGAAAGTCCCGAGCTGCGAAGGCAGAAGTAGCAGTTAGCTTAACGCAAGGGTGTCCGTGGTGACGCGGAATCTGAAGGAAGCGAGCGGCAAACTTCCGGTCTGAGGAACACGAACTTCATATGAGGCTAGGTATCACTGGGTGAGTTTGCATGACAAAACAAAGCCCTTTCTGCCGAAGGTGATACAGAGTAA
>NZ_JAAFZF010000060.1:0-14555 GCF_010614825.1 Neobacillus sedimentimangrovi | reverse complement strand
TTAACCCATAGTATGTCGCGAGTAGGAAGATGTATTGATAACGGACCAATGGAATCGTTTTGGGGAACCCTTAAAAGTGAGAAATATTACTTACATAAGTATGAGACATTTGAGGAATTATCAAAAGATATTGATCATTACATTTACTTTTATAATAATGAAAGATTTCAAGAAAAGCTAAACGGCCTTAGCCCTGTTGAATACAGGGCTAAAGCCGCTTGAATCATTTTTTATTATTTCCACTGTCTACTTGACAGGGGGCAGTTCACTTATTTGCTACCGGTGCTTTTTCATTTCACTAATAATGGTGTCATTCGCTTGGAGAACTTGCCCTATGCTTATTCAAAAATATATTTCTCTTAAATAAACAAAAACTCCCTGATAATTAAAATTTACGAGAAATGACATGTTCTCCAGTATTAACTCAACGAGAAAGGACAGCTAACCATCAAGATTAAGGCTGTCCTTCTTTGATCTGATTGAACAATATAACTGTATGCACTCTATTTTCATTTCATTTATTAAATTTTAATAATCATCCATTGAAGCCCATGCATTACAACCATTTTTGCTTCCATCTCCATTACAATGAAGCTTTACAAGATAATAGCCAGAAGCCGGTACCGTGTAATCAAATCCTGTATAGTTTGTTCCCATTGGAACCCATACCGATTTAAGTGCATCATAATGTAGGGCATCTGGCCATTTCAGTCCTAAATCCAGTGTGAATCCACGAACACTTGAATCATAGCTTTCATAGTTAACTCTGATTTTTTGGCCAGCATTGTACCATCTTAATTCAGTAACATCAGAATACTCATCAGGTGTCAAACGTACTTGAGTTGGAGTATTTGCATAAGCCTTAGTGATACTTAAGGAAAAGGCTAGTGCACATGTGATTACCAAGATAGAAATGTAACGTTTAAGTTTCATTATGAATCTCTCCCCTTTTAATAGTTTGATAGTGATACAGGTTCTAGAATTGTTAATATATTATCAGGGGGGAAGTTAGCTAAAATCAAATTGGTGGTAGAATCGGATGATCAACTTTAGATGTTTTTTCTACGACTACATTAATATCATTTGCGCCATTCACTGGAGAAGAAAAAACGAGTAATGAAAGTGAAAACAATACAATCGCAAGTTTTTTCATTTGAATACCTCCTACGTTATTTTATTTAAATATTTTACTGCTTCCAGATACATTCCTTGTTCGGTATAGTAATCTGAAAGCATTTTGTAAAAGCGAGTTAAATCATTTTTGTGTTCATTTGTTTCTTCTAAATGAGGAATGACCTTTGATACTAAATATTTAAAGGCTCGATCTGGTGAATGCATATGAATTAGATAAAATTCTGCCAATAAGCGGTACTTCTTATTCCCCAATTCTTTTGCCAAACTACTTACTACATTAAAGCACTCTTTTGCCTTTTCTGCTTCACCAAGGGAATATTGAATTTCCCCAATTGCATATAAAGTTACTAAATAATGTGGATTATTGATCGGCTGTAATGCTAAACTTCTTTCATAGTAACTTAATGCTTTCTTTGGATTATATTTCTTATTTTGAAGGAAACCCATATTATGATAAATTTGTGGAAGTAACTTTTCTTGCTTTAATAACTCGGCATTTCTAATTAAATGGCGAAAACACTCTTCTGCTTCCTCGTATATATTTGAGTGTGTGTAATTAATTCCCAAAAGCATGAGTGAATGAAGGATACGAAAAAAATTATGCTCGTTCATAAACAACTGAAGGGCCAATTTTCCAAAATGAATGGCATGACCTGATTGCTCAAGTGCAGCTTTTACATGTGCTCGATGATAAAAATATTCTGCTTTCGTTTTTTCTGTACTTGGCTCAATATCTAAAGCATCAAACAACTCATCTGCCGCTTTAAATTTCCCCTTCATCATTAAAAATATCGCATTAAAGTAATTATATAAATACTCCTCATGTTGGGAAAAATTTATCCGCTGCTTAAATAACAGTTCCTTTTGTTTTGCTGCTTCGGCTAAATATCCTTTAAATAATAAATATCTATATTTATAGAGTTCATACTTGTAAATATGTTTGGAAAAAGGAATAATATGTTCAATTTCTTGCAATTTACGATACGTCTCATCTACTTTATCAATAAGATAATAATTAATTTTTTCTTCCAAATCTCCGAGTAAATCTTGAATAAAGCTCTCTTTTTCTTCCATTTCCTCCACATTGACATTTAGTCGTTTGAGCAGCAAGGAAATCGTTTCTTTATTAGCTTCTTTTGAGTTATTTTCTATTTTACTTAGATGTGGGACCGAACAAATCCCTTTAGCAAGCTCCGCTTGTGTAATACCTCTTTGGGTTCGGTAATATTTTATCAATGCACCATATTCCATTTCGATCACCAGGCTTGCCTTTCTTTTTTTTATTATTTTACAATAAATGGCGCCTGTCTTACAGAATTTTATCGAATTATTTATATTTATTAAAAATATATAAATTAAATTCTTTATTAGTTTTGTAAGTCAAGTAGAATAGGTTGGGAAAATTTCTCAATTTATTTTAATAATCTATTTTTCTTAAATACATTTTTTACCAAAATAAAAACCAGCTTATGAAAAGCTGGTAATCTAGAAATATTTCTTTTTCCAAAATATATAAGCTGTTAAACTGGCTAAACACGCTGAAATGATAAGTGGTATAGCAAAGGCCATATTTGTGTGTTGAAACGGGAGTTCCACATTCATTCCGTAGAAACTGGCAACCATCGTCGGCAATGCGAGGATAATGGTGATTGATGTTAAAAACTTCATAACTATGTTTAAGTTATTGGAAATAATCGAAGCAAAGGCATTCATCATTCCGGTTAAGATCGAATGATAAGTTTCCGCCATTTCAATTGCCTGTGTGATTTCAATAATCACATCTTCCAATAAATCCTTATCTTCTTCATACATTTTTAAATAGCTAAAACGAAGAATTTTATCAAGAACGACTTTGTTTGATTTAAGGGAGGTTGTAAAATAAACCAAACTCTTTTCCAAGGCCAGAAAAGCATACAATTCCTTATTTTTCAATGACTGATGGACAACCCGTTCAATTTCGTTCGTTTTCTTATTAATTTGCTTTAAATAGCGTAGATAATAGGAAGAAATCACGAATAAAAGCTGAAGGGCAAAGCGTGTTTTTTTAAACGTATAAAATTCCTTCACCCTGTTTTTCCGAAATTCTTCAATAATTGGGGAATCCTTTAAGGAAACTGTAATAATATGATCATTGGTTAAAATAATTCCAATTGGGATTGTTTCATAAACAGCAAGGCCCGATTCGTCGTGTACAATGTATGGGAAATCAACGATGATGTACACTTGACCGTCATCCCGCTCAATTCTTGGACGCTCTTCATCATCGAGCGCGTCCTTAATGATATCAATATCCACTTGAGCATCATTAGATACTCTAGCGATTTCTTCAGGCGTTGGGGCAGACATATTTACCCAACAACCTTTTGTAATGACATCCACTTTTTCTAAAACCCTAGCATCGGTGCTTTTGTAGATCTCCAACATGTTAAGAACCTCCTCACTCATTTTGTTTGAGGAAGCCAACTACCTTCATTCAGAGCTGATATTCTTGCCGAAACCATTTCCACCCATTCAAAGATTATATTGACTTCCCCTCGCCTGCTTGGGTCCGGGTCTATGGAATAACTCAAAAATATCAACTCCTCTCATCATTAGTCATTTTCTATTGAAACCAGGCTGTATAATACTTCTCCAGCCTTTTTCCCCTTCCTATCATAAACCCAAATGACCGAAAGTACAAATGAGATTTTTGTCTATTACTCATTTTCCGGAAAATATGGGTTTAAGTGAATCAATACTTCTTCAATATTATCGTATTCATCCATTAATTTCCCTTTAATGGCTTTGGCAAGATCATGACCTTCTTTAATGGTTTTAAAATGGTCAATGGAAATCCTTAAATCAACTAAAACATAATGTCCATGTTCTCTAGCCCTAATACGGTCTAATCGCCTTACCTCAGGAAATTCATTGATAATAGTAATATATTCCTGTAATGTCTCATGGTTAATATTCCGTTCAAGTAATATATCAAAGGCTTCTGTTAGCATTTCTTTGGCAATTTTAAAAATTAGATAGGCAACAAAAATACTCGCAACTTTATCACCGTATAACAAGAAACCAATATCAAACCGCTCCCCAGCTAGTGACAATAACACTCCGATAGCGGCTGCCAGGGAAGCAGCAATATCAGCTTTATGATCAAAAGCAATAGCCTCAATTGCCTTACTGTTATGCTGTTTTGCAACTCGCAATGAGCTTCGATATAAAATGACTTTAGAAATATAAGAGAATAAAGCAACCCACATGGTTAGCAAGGTAGGCGATTCAAATGGATGAAAGAATCCAACAATTCCTTCATAAATCACATAAATGCTTACCAAAAACAGCAAAATCCCTACAACACCAGATACAATGACCTCTGCCTTCCCATGTCCATACGGATGCTCTTTATCAGCAGGTTTATTGGCAATTTTAATCACAGATAAGACAATAACCGATGCGACCACATCTGCCGCTGAGTGGATTCCATCAGCAAATACGGCATCACTATTCCCGTACCAGCCAATGATCATTTTTCCTAAAGTAAGAATGATATTACTGACAACACTAATCCAGGCAATTTTTTTAGCCAGCGATTCTCTTGCTCCCATTATGACCCCTCCCTAAAGAAGCATTGCACGCCAAGGATAGGTGCGCTTAAATTTTTTATGAAAAAGACCTCTTTTACTCTTTATTCCCTTCTTTTTCTTCTTTCATTATTTCCATTACTTCTAAAACAGAGATTCGGTTAATTTGATCATGAAGATAGTGAAAAGCTTGGTCCAATTCCTCTCTTGTAGGAAAATCTTTTCTTTTATTCATTTAAGGAAACTCCTTTCATGGATGAAAATTAATAAAAATAGAGAAAATACTCATGTATTTACGACAAAGGAGTGATACATGTTGGAAAAAAAAGATCGAAAAAAAGCCACCGAGGTAGCAGGAAGCTTTTTTCACCCTAGTTACTATCATAACAGTAACCCGCTTGCATCAGGAATTGCTACGACTCATGAGCAAGTAAGTGACGTATATGCAGAAGGTGAAATTGGTGCCGTCGTCGAACAAGAGAATGGAAAAGAAGAACAAATTCCACGAGAAGACAATAAAACAGAATAAAATCAGAGAAAACAGCTCTCATCATGAAAGCTGTTTTCTGCTTTTATCTATCATCTTCCACATATGGATCATGTTCAAAAGCAGGTAAATCCCCGAAACTTGTCATGATACCTTCTTCATCTAAAGCATTTTCATATTGTTCATGCTGTGGTGTTGGATAAACGGTAATATTTTTTCCATATATATCATTGCCAACAAAGTTTTCAAAGTCCTCTACATAACCTTCATTTTCTTCCGCCTCATTGGATACATCATTATAATGTTCTTTTGTAAATGCGAAATCCGATGGAGTTTCAGATGTGCCCCATTGGGAGACAACCTGCCAGGCATCTTCTGCATCAAAAGCAACATTCTCATCCTTTTCATCCATATCAAATTTTCCAAAAGGAGGCATTAAAACGCCTTCCTCTACTGGACGATTATGTGATGTCATCTGATCCGGACTATGCTCAATACAATAGGTCGTATTTGGCAATGCTTCCAGCCTTTCGACTGGAATATCCTTGCCACATACCTCGCATTTTCCATAGGTTCCATTTTCCATCGATTGTAAAGCCTTATTAATATTCCCTAGCTGTATTTTATAGCGTTCTAACAAGGCGTTATCCTTCTCGCGTTCATATAAGTCAGTACCTTCATCAGCTGGATGGTTATCATAACTGGACAATTCCCCCATTGATTCGTGGTAATGGCCACGTTCAAAACCAAAATGGTCATTTTGATTCAAATTCTCTTCCAATTCTTCTTTTTCTTTTAACAATCGTAAGCGTAAATTGGCAAGCTGTTCCGTCGATAGCATTTTGAATAATCCCCCTTTTTCAAGAAAAACACTAATACATGTTTTTTAATAATTGAATGGGCATGAAAACATTAGAAGTTCCTTTTTATTTTCATTGAATTTGCTGCTGATTATGTAAGAAAAAATGAATTCCATCAAAAACCTTTTCGAAACAAATAGTATAAGAAAGCGGCCAAGGTGTATCTTAAATAATAAATTAAAACAAAAGAAATGAGGCAATCCACGTGGTCAATGAAAATTTTAATAAATTTAGACAAGTTTTAAGCAAACATAAAACAGAATATTTAGGTACGGACCAAAAACAAAAACCGGGCCTAAATGATGAACAGTATAATAATCAAAGCATTACGGATCAATCACCTGGGTCGACAGGTAGAAAAATATAAAAAAGGTTGAGGAAATCGCCTCAACCTTTTTATTCGAAAGAGGAGTAGTTTTATGGGTCAATCAAAGTCTAAGGCGAAGGAAAATAATATGAAATGGTGGCAGCTATCCTTGTTCGGGGTAGGGTGTACGATTGGAACTGGATTTTTTCTAGGCTCTAGTCTGGCAATTCGGATGACCGGTCCTTCTATTTTAATCGCCTACTTCATAGCTGCTGTTGGCACTTATTTTGTGTTTGATGCACTTGCAAAAATGACAGCAAATGAACCGCTTCAAGGTGGCTTCCGTTCCTATGCTAAAAAAGCATACGGGAGATGGGCTGGCTTTAGCAGTGGATGGGGGTACTGGACGTCTGAAGTATTAATTATGGGCAGTCAAATGACTGCATTAGCTATTTTTTCTCAGTTTTGGTTTCCAAAAGTTCCGCTTTGGCTATTCGCCACTGGCTATGCAATCCTGGGCTTAACAGTCATTTTAATTGGGGTGGGCATATTAAATAAATTAGAAAATATTCTGGCTGTCATCAAAGTGTCAGCCATTCTCATGTTCATTATCATCTCATTCTTAGCCATTTTCGGAGTCTTGGATGGGGACCAGCCAATCCAGTATCCCAATAAAATGAAAGATATTTTCCCCGGTGGAATTATCGGATTATGGTCTGCAGTAATTTTTGCCTATTACGCTTTTGGTGGCATTGAAATTCTCGGCTTGATGGCAACCAAACTAAAAAATCCTAAGGAAGCGCCAAAGGCTGGAAGAGTAATGCTGTTCTCCTTAATGGTTATTTATGCAATCTCCATTGGGTTAGCGGTAATCATGGTTGCCTGGAGCAAATTTAATGCAAAAGAAAGTCCATTTGTCATTGCCTTGGATGCCTATCACCTTGCATTTATCCCGCATGTTTTTAATGCCACACTCATTATTGCGGGTTTTTCTACAATGACTGCTTCACTCTACGGAGTCACTACCATACTTGTCACCTTAGCTGAAGAAGGAGATGCCCCTGCCAGCTTCGCCAAAAAAAATAAACTAAAGGTGTCGCTTCCTACGCTAATCGTTACCATGCTGGGCATCGCTGCGTCGGTTATCTCTGCCTTGATAATGCCGAATCGGATTTACGAGTATATAACAACAGCTGCAAGTTTAATGCTTATGTATAATTGGATGTTCATTCTTGTCTCGCCAAGGAAGTTGCTAAAAATTAAGGCAATGGCGAAAATCAAATATTCCATAGGCTTTCTACTTATTCTCATTGCAGTCAGTGGTACCCTGTTCCAAGATTCTAGCCGAATCGGATTTTTCATCAGCCTCGGCTTTGTTGCGATCATTGGGATTATTACCTTAATCATGAACTTAAAATGGAACAAAAGCAAAAGCAAAAACAAAAAACGAGTATTAAAACCATGGCCAACAGCATAGAAAAGCGAAAGCGCCCTGGTCAGCGTCGTATGACCTCCTCCCAAAAGCTAGCGCTTTCGGTCGTGCTATGTTTATGCTGCCGTCGCCTTCCTTGTGGTGGTCTCCGACTGAGATAAAGGAACCACGAAGAGCCAAAGGCGATTCGATGTTGACTTATCGTAAGGAGTAAAGCGAAGGTGTATCGCCACTATGCGGCTGGAGCTAGACATTTTTTAAAGAAACAAAAATAAGTTCTACTCTCATAAAAAAGCCGGCATTCATCTGCCGGCTTTTTTATGTAGTAAATATTACCTTAAAGGCCTGAATACCAAAATAAATACCAAATCCCATTAATGATACACCTGAAAGAAGAGAAATCATCACTAATAGCCGTGAGGTTAAAAATTTTCTGAAACTGCTAGCCACACTAGCCATCGTGATATCCCACATAATTAATCCAATAAAAATCGCACTACTATAAAGAATCAACTGGCTTGTTTCATAAGTTGCTGCTGTTTTAGCAAGAACCGAACCATAAATGCCTAGCCAAAATAATATCGTTAACGGATTAGAGATGGACATGAAAAATCCAGTAAAAAACGATTTTGTCAATGGATCTCTTCCCCTTGTATGATTCAAATGAACTTTCCCTGCATTCTTAATCGTTTCCATGCCAATATAAAGAAGGACAAAGAATCCAAACAACCAGAGAAAGATTTGCATAAATGATGTCTCAAGAAACCTGACAACTCCTATGTAAACTATAAACATATAAATCCCATCTGCAATCACGGCTCCCACACCAATTAGCCATGAGTGCATAAATCCATTCCTTATTCCTTGATCTATTTGCGCTGCGTTGATAGGGCCAATGGGAGCCGCTAGCGAAATCCCTAATAAAATATAGCTTAAAAATACGTTCATTCACACCCCTCCAAAAAAGCCTGTCTACCCATTATTATTCAAAAAGAAAGGGTTGTACGACTAAAAAAATAAAGAGGCTAAAACAGCCTCTTCCAAATGATTATTGATTTGACTCAGAAATTCTCCCCAAATCCTCTTCCACTGGATCCAAGAGGCGTCTAGGAACTCCTAAATTAAAAGTATCGATATCTACAATGTATTTAGGACGTTGTTTCGTTTCTTTATAAATCTTCCCAATATATTCACCGATTAAGCCTATCGCTATTAATTGTAGTCCACCGATCAGCCATATGGATGTAATCAGTGAGGTCCACCCTGTTTGGGTATGGCCTAAAAATTTTAGCGTCAAAAAATAACTTCCAAACATCAGGCTCATTAAAAAGGAAATAAAACCAATTAATAATACAAAGCGAATCGGAGAAACCGAAAATGAGGTAATCCCATCAAAGGCAAAGGCCAGCATTTTTTTTAGAGGATATTTTGTCTCACCGGCCTTCCGCTCCAATCTGTCATAATAAACAATGTCCGTTTTAAAGCCAATAAGAGGCACAATTCCTCGCAAGAATAAATTTACTTCTTTAAATCGCTGCAGCTCATTTAGTGCCCGTTTGCTCATCAGGCGGAAATCAGCATGATTATAGACAAGATCGACCCCTAATTTTTTCATCATTTTATAGAAGCCCTGTGCCGTACTTCTTTTAAAAAAGCTATCCGTTTCTCGGCTTTTCCTCACGCCATACACAATGTCACAACCTTGGCGAAACTTCAAAACAAACTCCCGAATGACTGAAATATCATCTTGAAGATCGGCGTCAATTGAAACAACACAATCGGAAAGGTCCTTTGCTGAAATTAAGCCAGCAAGAAGGGCATTTTGGTGCCCGACATTTCGTGACAGTTTAAGCCCCTTGACCATTGAATTTTTTAATCCTTCTTTATAAATCAGTTCCCATGTACCATCCTTACTTCCATCATCCACGAATAGAAGCTTGCTTTGCTTAGAAACGAGCGCTTCATCCATTAGCTCCTTAAGCAGCCTTTGTAAAACAGACATAGTCTCCGGCAAAACTTCTTCTTCGTTATAGCATGGCACAACAATAGTAAGGACTGGCTCTGTCATCTGCTATATCCCTCCGATGTCTAAAAAGTTTTGTATAAGTAAATTTTCCAAGCAGAATTTTTTGATTCAAAAACTCGTTCTAGTGATAACTGATTTTGTTCAGCATTATCGATTGGCAATGCAGAAAATATATAGCGTCCACCCATTTCTTTAAAAACGTTTGTATTTAATTCCAAGTTTTTTAGATGCCGTTTGGAATCTTTTTTGATCATATATTTCTTTCCAAGCTGAGCAGTGAAAATATAGCAACGTCCACCCCATTTATCAAAATATTTTTTGATGGTTTTATTTTTTTCCAATTCCTTTTCAATTATTTTCCGAAATTGATGTTTATAACTTAAAGGATAGAAATTATTATAGGTATCAAGCGTATAAAAGCCGTTATATTGGGCAATGGCGGGATGGATTCCGATACTCGCTACCCTGTAATCTTCCTGAGGCAAGGCAACATACTCCTTAATCTCTTGGAATAAATCCTCTGCATAAAACTCCTTAACAGTCGGTTTATCCCTATAAATGATTTCATCATTAAATCCGCATAACAAAATGATCTGCATAATCGCCAGCCCCTTGGCAATCCGAGACCAGCTGAATCCTTGAAGTGAAATGATTTTTAATGCTAGTGCAAAACTGGCATAAATCACAAGTGGCCTTAAAAAATGGTAGCGGGCAAAATTAAAGGTATCCATGAAATGAAATTTTTTTGTTAATGGAAGCCATCCTTCATAAAACCAAAAGGCATACCAAAGCGATAAAATAAAATTCAATCCAAATAGAAAAACAAATATTTTCTCCTGCTTCCAAAGTTTTTTGGAAATAACCAAATACATCGCAATTAATGTGGCAGGAAGAATGACAAACGTATGAACAGTCATCACGTGGGTATGTCCAAACACATAGTTTTTAAATGTCAGCCGGATTACACGCCAAAGCGGCAGCTCCGCATGAAAATATTCATCCCTACTGTTTGGCTCTTCTTTAAAAAGAAAGGAATAAACAAGCCGGTATTCTACTAGTAAAAAAACAAAAGTCATATAAATAATCGATAGGAGAAAGGGGAAATTCCATCGTTTTTTTCGAATAACATCTGTTAACCAAAAAATCCCCATGGCACTTAAGAAAAAGAAAAAACCTAACACAATACTCGCATAAAAAGGGAGAAGAGTCAGAACAACATAGTCTTTAATGGATCCTTCCCCATTTCTAATATTGAGAAAAGCCCAAAGTGCGAGTGGCATTCCTAAAGTACTCAACATTCCTGATGGCCAAAATGGAGTCAATGCAAAAGCAAGTGAGGCCATAATATTGATAATGACCCATTTTTCACCTGGCAATAAATGTTTTTTTAACAGCAAGTACATCCCAAAAAAGGCAACAAACCTTGTTAATGCTTGACTTAATCCATAAGCAATCATGGTAGGGAAAAAATAATGAAGCCAGACAATGATACTAAATTCTGTTCCAAAGGCGTTTCGAGACAACATTCCATTAATAATTTGTGGGATAACCCCTTGAACCCCACCGAACATTTCTCCGCTTCTTGCCAATACTCTATACCAAGCAATGTTAGAATCCAAATTGTCATGGACCCGAATATGGGCATTCTCTTGTAATATAAATAAAGGGGAAAGATAAAGTGCCAGAATGAGCATGGCAAATAGGATACACCTTTGTTCTGTTTTTATTTCCTTCATCAATTTTCCACACCTCAAGTTTCTTTTCACCAATGGTTCATTTTTCCTTTAAATTTTGCATTAAAAAAGAAAATTATTCCTATAAGTAGGAAATGGCCAGTAATTGTTTTTATTTTCAGAGGAAATGTAAAGCTATTTTTTGGAGATGAAAAAATTTTTTAAAAATGAGGAATGACACATTATTAAAGTTAAAATCTTACATGTACTGTAAACAATGTCCATTGGACCAATCAAAGAATTATAAGTTCTAATACTTGTTAGATGCATTGAACAAAAGAACAAAGTTGACCATGAGCAATGAAAGACATTTCCAGTTTCACACTAACCGAAAATGTCTTTTATTCACTCGATGATCGCCCTTCTAGTTTCGAATCAATCTTTAATACATCATTTTTTTAATGCTTGGCATTAATGTACTCATATGAGTCTAGTGGCAAAAAATTTTTTTACTAATAGTTATTTAACTAACCTCGATTATAAAAGGGAACAAATGGAATTATTATAACAGAAGATCTTCCAATTCTTGTACAAGGGTCTTCCCAACATCAATATATTGGTTTGGGAAATTTGCATCTTTGTCGGTAGGTTCTTGAAATTGATTGAATGTCCCGGAAAAAACACCAGATTGCCCTTGCTCATCTATATTTTCTTCATACTCATGAGACAAGAGAAAAGGCCGGCCCAACTCCACCGTGCAGCCACGGGCATCCAACTGGCCATCAATGGCTTTAAAGGGGAGCCTAAGGTATTGATACCCAGAATCTTCACTTATTTTATAATCAAATGCACCATGGTCATAATCCCAATTCCCACCGATTGAATAACCGATTGGCTTTAATTTTTGTTCCAACTTGTACAAATCAAACTGTAGACCTTCCACCTTGGATGGTATTTCAATCATATTTGTAACCCCCTTTTTTCATCATGGAATTAGTTTTTCCAATAATCATAAAATCAATCAAAAGCCATGGTATCACACCATTTTCTTATAAAAAAAGCAGGTCGATTTAGTTTTAACGGGTTCTCTTTTGGGAGAGAAAAACAAAAAAATAGTTATTAAAATGACAGACCGATTAGCATTAAATGGTCTGTCATTTTTTATTGATATAAAAGGCTTTTTATTTGATATCACAATAAAAATAACAAAAAATTAACATTAACATTGGACAATAACTATCGTATTTGCTGATTATAGTGCTATTTTTATGGCGATAACAGATGTTTAATACTATGTGATTCATTATAGAGTGATTGACAATGGAATTTATCAAATCGAGAGAAAAGTACCTAAAAAATAGTGTATCGACCTTCTCCGCCAGCCGTAGAAACAGTATAGACAGGAGTATCCATTTTCATTCTCTGTGGTGAAGCGCTGATTATTGCGCTTCATGGATGGCTAACGGGGCAGTTTTGTTGAACAAATTGTAAATTTAACATTTTAAAGTAAGAGCATTTCTTTGTAATGAGAAATGCTTTTTATTTTTGTTAAAATTAATAGGATATTTAAATAACAATAATAATATAATAAAAAACAATATTAATTTATTGTAAAACAATAAATTTAAATGTTAAAATCTCATTGTCATTAAATAAGTGAGGTGTTTTAAATGAATGTTAACCTAGGTTCTGCCGCTTTCTTAAAGGTCATTATTTTTCTGGTTGGAATTGCAGTGCTTGCCGTGTGTATATTTTTGTTGCCTGAAGCAGCAAGAAGAGATGTTATAGAGCGCCCGGATGATTATTCGCTATATCCACTTTTGGTATGTGCTTATGGAATATGTATTACGTTTTCTGTGGCGTTGTATCAAGTATTTAAACTTTTAACCTATATCGAAAAGAACAATGCTTTCTCTGAGTTATCTCTTCAATCTTTAAAGGTAATAAAAAAATGCACTTTTACTGTCATTTTCTTCATTTTGTTAGCAATAGTTTATTTAAGGGTGCGTGCTCAATTCACAGGTGATGATGCAGCAGGTCCAATATCTCTAGGTCTAATGGGCATCTTGGCAACAAGTATCATAGCAGCCATTGTGGATGTGCTTCAAAAACCTATAAAGAATGTCTTGAATTCACAACCAAAAAAAAATTAACATTTTGAAATATACGAGAGGCGTTTTTTTATGAAGATATCAACCACAATATTGTTTAACATAGCCTATTCAATCGAGTAGGAGGGGGTGACTAACCCCCGACCTCTCACACCACCGTACGTACCGTTCGGTATACGGCGGTTCTATTAAGATTGACGATGAAATTCATAACGATCATATAGACTTTTCAACCCTCGTTGGCTCCAGTAGGTGTTCTCGAGGGTTTTGTGTAGAATTGGGCTGCAGGCAATTCTACAATATTTCTTTCTAGAGTTGCCCCATTCATGTGCTTTGTAGTCAGGCACACCTAAACCAATTAGTTTCCTCACTCTCGTTCTAGGATTTTTCCACTGTTTCCACTTGCACATTCTCAGCCTTCTTCTTATCCATTTATCTAATTCTTTGAATTTGCTTTGGGTATCGGCTAAAACGAAGTATCCGCACCATCCTATTAGATATCGGTTTAACCTTTCAATCCTTACTTCCATTGGAAGAGGTTTTGACCGAGAGGTAATCTCTCGAATCTTCATTTTAAAGCGCTTCATACTTTGCTGATCAATTCGTACCTTCGGTTCTTTATTAATGGTAAAGCTGAAACCAAGAAATCTCCGTTTCCATGGTCGGTCAACTGCTGACTTGTCCCTATTTACCTTCAACTTTAGTTTCTGCTCAATGAACGCCGTAATGGATTCCATTACACGTTCCCCTGCTTTTCGTAACTTTACATAGATGTTGCAGTCGTCCGCATAACGAACAAACTTATGTCCTCTTGCTTCTAATTCTTTATCCAATTTGTCAAGGATGATGTTTGAAAGCAGGGGACTGAGAGGTCCTCCTTGCGGAGTTCCTTCCTCCGTTGATTGTATGACCCCATTAAACATTACACCTGATTGGAGGTATTTCCGGATTAGTTT
>NZ_JAAFZF010000006.1:0-99846 GCF_010614825.1 Neobacillus sedimentimangrovi | reverse complement strand
ATGACGTACTACAATCATTATCGTGGACAGTGGAATTTAAAAAAGCTGCCGCCTGTAAAATACAGACAGCAGCTTCAACAAGTTGCCTAGGCTTTTTTAAAATGTCCTTTACAAAGGGTACACTTTAACGTTATCTTTAGGTTTTTTCTTCCTGATTATTTTAGGAACTTTATTGCTCATGCTTCCATTTGCTACAAAGGATAGACATCATCTTTCTTTTATTGATGCTTTATTTGAAGCTACTTCAGCTGTTTGTGTAACTGGGTTAGTTGTAGTTGATACTCAATCTACATTTACCTTATTCGGTCAAATTGTATTGATGGTATTAATTCAAATAGGCGGTCTTGGTTTTATGACAGTTGCAATACTTATTGCTTTATTTCTTGGAAAAAATATTGGTCTAAAAGGTCGACTTATGATTCAAGAATCCTTAAATCAGCTTTCATTAGAAGGAATGGTTAGATTAGTAAAGTTCGTTGTCTTTTTTACATTGTTGATTGAAGGTCTAGGAGCAGTGATACTCGCAATTCGTTGGTCTTCTGATTTTGGATTTCCACAATCTATTTTTTACGGCATATTTCACTCTATTTCAGCATTTAATAATGCAGGTTTTGATATTATGGGTGGATTTAAAAGTATAACAGGGTATGTTGGAGATGTTACTGTTATTTTAACATTAAGTTCATTATTAATTATCGGTGGTATTGGATATACGGTTATCGTAGACTTATTGAAAAAGAAATCATTGAGAAAACTTTCTTTGCACTCAAAACTGGTTTTATTGGTTACTTTAATACTTAATGTTCTTGCTACAATACTAATTTTTGTATTGGAATATAATAATCCTGGAACTTTAGGTAATTTATCTTTTAAGGATAAACTACTGGGAGCTTTTTTCCACGGAGTTGTTCCTAGAACAGCAGGCTTTAACTCCTTAAATATGCCTGATTTAACACTAAGTACCCAATTTGTAACTATGTTTCTTATGTTTATTGGAGGAGGGTCGGGAGGTACCGCAGGAGGTATAAAGGTGACAACATTTGTGATTTTAATCCTTGCTGTTTGGACTCTAATCAGGGGTAGAGATGAAGTAAATATTTTGGGTAAAAGACTTCCTAACGATATAATCTTTAGAGCCTTTTCAATCACAGTTTACTCCACTGCTATCGTGTCTTTAGTCATATTTATTTTAACAATTACGGAAGAAGCGCCTTTAAATATGATACTATTTGAAGTTATCTCAGCTTTTGCAACCGTTGGAATGTCCTTGGGGTTGACTACTGAATTAAGTCCAGTTGGAAAAATATTAATTTCACTTATGATGTTTATTGGTAGGGTGGGACCACTTACAATTGCCTTTGCACTGGCTAGAGCTAATAAGAAATTGCCATATAAATATGCGGAAGAGAAGATTATGATTGGTTAAAACATAATTTTATCTTAATAAAAATAGAGAATTTATTAAATTTAATCGAAATTGTAAAATTTATACTTAAACTATAGGGGGCTTTAATAAAATAAGCATATGTATTTAATAAAGGCTGAATATACAAGATTTAATGCATTACTTGTATATTCAGCCTTATTTTCCATTCAAAAAATATACTGCCATTAGCGACATTTCTTAATTGCCAAATACATGTTTTGACCGTGCTAAAATTAACTTCATCTTTGAAGTGACCAAAGAAGGATTCTTGAGGTGCATTATCCCAACAGTTGCCTCGACGTGACATGGATTGACCAAGTCCCTGTTTCTTTAATAATTGTTGATATTTAGGGCTTGTATAATGTGATCCTTGGTCTGAATGAATAAAAGCGTCTGGGTGAAGTGGAATTCGCTTATTGCGAATTAGCTTTTCAATCGTGATAATAGCGATATCTAATGTAATACGATTTGATACATGGTAGGCTAAAATTTCGTTTGTAGAGGCATCTTTTATGGTTGACAAATAAGCCATACAATTTCCGTTATATGGCAAATATATGGCAAATAAGTGATATCTGTTAAAAGGACTTTTCCAGGAATCTCTTGCTTAAACTCTCTATTTAATTTATTGGGAACAACGCTATGTTCTTTCGTTGCCTTTGCGATTTGTTTATAAGGATTCGGTCTACGATGTGAACATACAATCCCATACTTCCGCATAAGTTACGACTCATCACACATTGATAATCTTGTTCTAATGTCATTTTAATCGAACGTGACCCCTTCTTATACCCACGTCGATTAAATGCTTTTAAGATGATATCGCGTGCTTCTAAATCTTTCTGTTCTCTCACTTCACGCTTTTCTTTCGCTTTTAAGAAGCTATAATATCCTGAACGTGAAACATTTAAGAGTTCGCAAAAATAAGTCACCATACGTTTAAATGGAAACTGAGTTAGTGTATTTGAAATAAGTTGAAATACATTATTTATGCTTAGTTTTCGACTGCTGCTCAACAGCCTCCTTTCTGTCGCGTCGAGCTTTTTTAATAATTCAACTTGTCCTTCTAAGAGCTGAATACGAGCAGCTTGTTTTTCAATGACTTCTTCAGGTGTTAATTCACGCTTTAATGGTCTACCTGATCCAGATTTACGAGTATCTGTTAATCCAATTAATCCATCCTTTTCATAGGCTTTACGCCAACGATAGCCAGATTGTTTCTATCCGTTTGATTCCAATGATTTCTTCATCAAATCCATGTTCATTAAAGATTTGTCTTGGAGTTTTCCCTGCTAAATATTCATCAATAAATTTACGTTTAAATTCATCTGTATAGATAATCGCACGTTCACTAACTTGTTGGACATTTGGATTTTTTTGAAGCTTTTGAATCTCTTTTGGTGAAAATAAAATTTTACTCATATTCAGCACAAACTACTTCCTTACTCTTAAATGTTTAGTATATAAAAAATACCTGTAGTTAGCACTCTTTTTTTCAAGTGTCCTAACTACAGGTACCACTTTAATAAACACTTTCACTTATTTTTTCATAAAAAGATTTTTCTCAAGATCATTAAATAATTTAAATACCATTACTCGTTCGCCAGTACGAGAGCTTATATCAGTATGAAAACTTTTCACTTTTTCTCCAGTTATAGTTAATATAATATTCTTAAGATCTTCTATACCTGATTCAACTAATTCCGAACGAGTTTTCTTTATAGTTAACAGTCCCTCTTTTGTTTTACAAACGGTATATTCAGCTGGTGTTAAAATACCTTGTAAATTCACAATTATCATATCCCGTAAAATATCTGTTTTAACAGATATAGACCCACGCCCAAGAAAGTCTTTTTCCCATTGAGTAATTGCCTTACTTATTTCAGATTCATAAGAACCTTTAGATATTTTCATAAACTATACATCCCCTATAGAACAAAAAATTAGTCTATTACTTCCTGCACTAGCTATTCAAAGAGGGAGACCAAGTTCATCCATCCCATTCTTTCTTTTTTCCAGAGAATTTCTAAGGGAGTAAGCTATCTCGCTCTATCTCTCCAGAAAAAGTCCCTAACAGGTTTGTATTGATCTTATTAGGGACTTTCATAGAAACATTTAAGAACTTTTTAAAAGGTTGAACAATTGTCCGCTGTTTCCCAGGCATTGTGGATAGAACTGCCTTTTTCCCATGTATGGGTGCATAGAAGTTAAATTCCCCTACCGTTTCAAAATGAAAGTGTGATCAGGTAGGAACCTCCACAATTGAGGGTTTTCCATCCTTATTATTAACTATTAAACCACAAACTTTAACATAAGACGGTACTAAAGGATGGTGACGAATGACATCAAGACTCTTTTCGATACTGTCAATGATATTTTCATTTCCATTTAGCCATTCTTCAACCGTACTACCTGAAAATTCAGGCATACAATTTTGAAAAAGATAGTCCAATGTTTGTATTTTGTCTTTCATTGATTCAAGTTGAGTTAGTACATTAACTGTGGCAGTCCTCTTATCTTTTGTTCCTACAACAAAAATCTCCTCAACATTTTCCTGATAAATAGCAATGATAACAGACCTCATTATATCCCCATAAGGATGTGAGATTAAGGTACCATAGTTTTGTATAGTCAGCATGTTTTCCGCTCGAATATTAGTCACTTCTTGTAAGATAGGCTCCAACCCGTTTTCAATGTCCGTTAAAAATAATACTTTTTTATTTTTATCTAAATTCATATAGTACACCCCTTCTTTATTTTTATGAATTTTTTGATGGAGTAACAAATCATTTGATAAATGTTTATTTTAGCAGTTACCAGTTTTCCCAACGTCCTTCTGGATCAACACTAGCAAGTCGAACCCATCCATTTTGAACTTTTTCTCGAAATACTGAATCATTATTTAATAACCGTTTTACATATTCACTAGGTGCTTGGATGACAATCAGCAAACGAAGAGGAGAATGATAAGCTTCGTGATCTGATTGCATAACGGATTGCCAAGGTAGTCCGGCTAACAAGTCACTTGCATTCCCCTGCATAACACCGAGACCTGCTGTAACGGTTTGAGTTGCTTTATTTCCACTACCATAATAATGAGGTGCTACCGTTGAAGCGTAATATTGAAGATTAATCCATTGGGCCACCGTTCCTGGTCCTGCAATGATGTTAGCTAGGAGATCACCACTTTCATCCTGATTCCAATCATAATTATGAAGGAAGGCTCTACCTTCCAAGTCACAATCCTGAGTTAGTTCACGTTGACCGATAATAAAAGCGGCATTACGAGCTAATCCCCATTCCGGACGTATCTCACTCCAATCTTCCGCAAATCGGTGTGCCTCAGCCTTCGGATTTTTAAGTTTCTTTTGGAAATTCGGTAATTGGGCTAGACGTTCTGCATTTGCTTTATGGCTCACTTTCGGCATAATAGCTTCGATACGATCAAATGCTTCTTGTGCAGCCTCGGAAAGCTCAGGAACATAAATCCAGTGTAATTCATCCACCGTTGTTTTATGCTCAGCGGCTACGAAAACGGTGTCCTCAGGGATTTTAATTCCTTCAGAAGAAAGCTCTTCCCTTACCTCAGGAAGGTTGCATAAAGCAGCTAAAACTCTAGCATTGAATCCACCTGCCGCCCCACCGCAGGCACCACAGTCGAGAGCAGCAGCATAGGGGTTGTTGGTACTTTTACTACCATGTCCGCATATTACGACTAATGGTGCGAAATTCTTTGTTAACCCCATCATTTTCAGAGCCTGGCGCGCATAATTCACTTTTTCTTCTTCTGAAAAACCAAAAGGTAAATCTGTTTCTACATGATGAATTCGATTAAGTGAGAGAGTTGTATTAGGTTTACGTAACCAAATGTCACGAAGACTACAAATTAGACGGTCTGTTCCTCTTGGAATAAAACTACGTGCTACCATTTGCAGACTAAGCCAAGGTCCACTTAGCTCAGGTAAAAGTAAGCTCGCTAGTACATTCTGTTTCATCGTTTTAAATGTATTGCTTAAGGAATTAACTGCCTGTTTACGTTGTTGATATGATTTGAGTTCATTTTCATCAGCTGTCTCTTTTATTTTATGCTGAGGCTTTAGTATAACAGGCAAGGAAGAATGACTGTGATTACACCCGAGTTCACTTGTTTCAATCGGTAAGCCAAAGAAACCTGCAATTCCAATCGTTTCAAACGGACCTTCTTTTTCAAGTTGACGACGAAAAGGTTCTGATCGTACATCAATGCAGAATGCTAATTGAGCCAATGCAGATTTTTTATCGTTGGTCTCACGTTGTTTAGAGAATATTTTCTGTCTTAGTCGATCTGTGTATGTTTGCTCCCAAGCTTCTAACCAAAGTTTCCTGCGAAGCTTCTCATCAAAGCTATGGGCAAATGATAAATATTCGTTTTGTACAGCGACTGACATCTGTGACCATTCCTCGATTGTAAGTCCCCCCCAATGGACCCAAGATGCTATAAGAGGAGTAATCAAAACTCTTTTCTCAGATCGTTGATTGGTCAAAGGTAAGTAAGGTTTTATAAGCGCCAACTCCATAGAAATTCGAACTGCTAAATATTCTGTTAGGAGTGCATGTTCATGGCTCGATTGTCGGGAGCGCCAAAGCATCATCCCTGCCCACCCAGGTAAGGAAAGTAAATGACCTTCAAGATAAGTCTGTATCTCTGATTCAGGTATTTCTAGTGCGGATAACGCTTCTTTTAAAGCCATATGTGCCTCTTGTGGCCAATCTTTTAAACTTTCACGTTGCTTTTTACTAAGTGCCGGATCATATTGAATCAGACGCTGCCAGGCACGATAGAAACCTTCCTCACGATTTGGCATTGTCCAACCTGCCTGAGAGTCATCAAGATATAATTTACACCACTTGATGACATGATAATCAAGAATATCGATTAACCTTTCACCATCTTTATTCTCTATATGTGAACTTATTGGTTGCATTGGAAAATTCTCGATATTATCCGTATTCAGTCCACTAAATTCACCTACCAATTTCTCCAGCTTGCGTGATGATAAAAGGTTAGAAGGTAATGGATCTAATTTCAGAGCAGCATGACAAAATCGTTCTGCCACGTCCCGTGGGATATTAAAGGAACGTGAATCAAGCCAACGCTGGAGCCCCATTTTCACATAGACCTCATCAATCTCACCTTTACTCTTTGCCGAAAGGATCATAGACGCACTAGGGTATATATCAACATCACGAGTATTTTTTAACCAATCTGCAACCTGGTCAAAAGATTGCTTTTCAAGTCCCATCCATGGATTACGTGCTGCAAATGTGGAAATAGGCCAAAGAGGTGCAATCACTCGGCTAGCAGATTCAACTAAAACGTTAATATCACTTTCTTGAAACTCAATATCTGTATCTTTGTTTTTTACATTCTCTTTCGTTAATACGGATGTTACGCCCATCGCTGATTATCTCCTTATGATAAGTATTGTTTAAGGTAGTTTGGATGACTCTCTACTGACTTTGGTTTTGCTTCACTTAATCGTACTAACCAAAGATAGAGTATTGCGAAGGAAACAGATGAACGATTACGAGCAACCCACGTACCTAAAGCACTACCAAATAGTAAGAAACATACGACAATGATGACAACTAACATTGGAGGTTGAACACTATGAAAAACGGTTGTATGCAACCACTCATAGAAGAGGTTATGAATGATAAAATAAACGATGGCAGCTCCTCCTAAAAATGATAAACCAGCAATTCGACCAATTTTCCCCTTTCCAAAAGCTACGAGCTGTGTCCAAGAAACGGACAATGACCACCCTAAGATTAGCGCACTAATCAATCGATACCTCTCACCAGGAGCCATGACCCAAAATGCAACCCCTATAACTAAGGCTAAAGTCCGACCAGTCATGATCCATAAATAGGATGACCTTTCATTAACGCGAGTCGATACTTCGAAACGACGTACTGCCGAACCAGCCTGTAAAAACAGCGTAGCTTTGAACAAACCATGTAAGATAAGATGAATAATGGCTGCTATATACGCACCTAATGCACACTGAATGAGCATAAACCCCATTTGTCCAATCGTGGAGCCTACTAACTGACGTTTATAGTCAACCTGGACTAAACTAATTCCAGATCCAATCAATACAGAAATGCTTGCAAGAATAAGTAGCATAATCGAAGCTATATCACCATTAAAAAGAGGTGAAAATCGAGTTAGTATAATCCCTCCTGCATTTACTATACCTGCGTGCATAATCGCAGAAACAGGAGTCGGAGCAACAACAGACTCAATTAACCATCTTTGGAAAGGCCACTGGGCTGCAGGAATTATTACTGCTAATATAATCAATAAATTAATCCCTGTTCTCTCCCATGATTCAAGTTGAGCTAAACTATCATTTGTTAGAGCTAATGATAGCTGCCATTGACCTGTGACTTGAAAAAGCCAAATCATCGCGAATAACAGAGAAAACCAACTTAACATAAATAATCGACCAGCAACCTTGGCTGCTTGACTAGTTACTTTCCAATCACGGTTTAGCCTTATAAGTAAGGTTAAACCGACGAGAGTTGCTCCCCAAAATATAACCATTAAGCGGAGATCACCACTTAACCATGCAATTGAAGCAACAACTGTAGTGAATGTGAAAAGGGTAAAATACTTACGATAATGGCGATCTCCCATTAAGTAACGTACAGAAAAACGTTGAATGATTAAACCAATTGCAAGAACAAAGAAAGCCATTAACCAAGCTAAGGAATCCAAGGACCAAGGACCAACACTTCCATTCACACTAGTATTAGCAAGAGACACTAAGGAAACCATGGGCGGTAAAGCCACGATACAAATATGAATACGAACAAAACTCAAGGGTACTCGTGGATGTAAAAACAATAGTCCACTTAGCCCAGCAGCAATAAGCACAATAAAAAATAATGTTAAAAATGATGACAAACTCAGCGAAACCATCATTTCAAATTCTCCCTTTTTATGACATTTACCGTACAAAAAATCCTTTTAATTAAGGTGATTTTATTTCTAGATTATTTACTTCTTTTATTGGTTAAATGTTATTTATGAATAAAAAAAGCCGACAATTTCAATAATTCAATGATGATTTTAAATCATTGAATCTTGCAAATTGTCGGCTTCACTTCAACTAACTTCATGCAAAGTTTTTTGAAGAGCTACCTTTTTATAGATCAGTTTACTTTATGTTTTAATTTCCTTCTAAAGAAAACATTGGTTTAACTTTTATTTAGTCCTTTGATTATGAAATAAATCGATTTACGTTACTCTTCCTTTTTTATTTAGGATACTTTTTCATCCATTCAAAATTAAATATTTAATATTAAATATTTAATTTTAAATGGATGCTAAAGGCCTAATTATTTAAAAAGGGTAAAATCAACATCTGCCGATTGTTAAGTTAAGTATAAGATATGCCAAATTTTAAAAATTGTCAACAAGAAAGCCCCCATTTACAATTTCGATGGACTGTCCCTTAATGGAATAAGGGCTGATTATTAGTTCCCTTCCGATAGCTTTCTATATAATGAAGCCCTAGACACATTTGTAATTTCACATATTTGATTTACAGTCATACCTCCTTCTTTATATAGCTTTACAGCATAATTCATTCCTGCGTGATTTTTATGATATTTCTTTAACCGACCTTTAAACTTTCCTTCTTTCTTAGCCAGCTCAATCCCTTCACGTTGACGCATACGGATAAGGTCTCTCTCTAGTTGGTTAACACCAGCCATTACTGTAATTAAGAATTGGCTGTATGGATTATTTTCTGATAAATCTAGCCATGTATCCTTGAGTGATTTTAAGCTTGCCTTTTTACTTCGTATTAAATCAATCAATTCAAATAAATCCTGCGTACTACGAGTGATCCGAGTTAAGTCTGTAACATAAATAATGTCACCTTCCTGTAAATCCTCTAACATATTTTGAAGTTACTCACGATCTTTTGTTGCTCCAGAAACTTTTTCTTCAAAAATAATGTCTATTCCAATTTCGTGTTTATGGATCAACAGACATAAGGTCTTTTTTTGTTTTCGAATTGGAGAAGTATCTAGCACAAGCACCCAAGACAAGTGTTATCAAAACACAGATTTGCTGCATACATTAAAAGGAGGTGTTGTTCATTGAATATAAAGGAAACTCACTTGCCGGGTGTAATGCTTATCGAGCCAATGGTATTTAGTGATCAGCGTGGATGGTTTATGGAGTCCTATAATCAAAAAGTGTTGGAACAGGTTGGAATCAACATTCATTTTGTTCAAGATAATCGTTCCTATTCAAAAATGAAAGGTACACTTCGGGGATTACATTATCAATTGGAGCCTAAAGCGCAAGCAAAGTTAGTTACATGTTTAAAAGGAGCCATATTTGATGTGGCGGTAGATATTAGAAAGAACAGTCCTACGTATGCCAAATGGGTTGGAGTCACTTTGAGTTCAGAAAACAAACGACAACTGTTCATTCCAAAAGGGTTTGCCCACGGGTTTCTAACATTGACGGATGATGTCGAAGTTCAATACAAGGTGGACGAATTCTATGCGCCAGCATATGATCGGAGCATTCGTTGGAATGATGAAACAATTGGGATTAAATGGCCACTACCGATGACTCCCATTTTGTCTAAGAAAGATGAATGTGCTCCTCTTTTATCAACAGCAGAAATTAATTTCTTTTATGGTGAATGATGATGAAAATTCTAGTTACAGGTTATACAGGACAACTTGGATCTGACGTGTTTTTAGAAGGCATTCATCGTGGGTATGAAATGATAGGGATTAGTTCAAAAGAGGTAAATCTTGTGAATGAACAGTTGGTTTATGACTATATAAAAGCAGAAAATCCTGATGCCATTATTCATTGTGCTGCGTATACGGCTGTTGATCAAGCTGAAAAGGAAAAGGAACGTTGCTGGGATATTAATGTAAATGGGACAAGATACTTAGTCAATGCAGCAAAAGAAATTCAAGCAAAATTTATGTATATAAGTACGGATTATGTTTTTGAGGGAATTGGTGACATACCGTATAAAGAGACAGACATAACCAATCCGGTTAATTATTACGGACGTTCCAAGTTAGAAGGTGAAAAAATCGTTCAATCCCATTTAACAGATTGGTTCATTATTCGAATATCTTGGGTTTTCGGAAGAAATGGACGCAACTTTGTAAAAAGCATTTTAAAGTTAGCCGAAAAGACGGATGAACTTAATATCGTCGGAGACCAGATTGGTTCCCCCACTTATTCCCTTGAGCTATCTCGCTTATTGTTAGATATGATTGGAACAGATAAATATGGAATTTATCACGCTACCAATGAAGGGTATTGCAGCTGGGCTGAATTCGCTAAAGAAATTATTCGATTAACAGGAAAAAATGTAAAAGTGAATGCGATTAAAACAGAAGAATATCCAACCCTAGCCGTTCGACCTAAAAATTCACGCTTGTCCAAGCAAAAACTTGTGGAAGCAGGCTTTCGTCCACTATCCCATTGGAAAGAGGCTGTAAAACATTACTTAGATTCTATGGAAAAGAGGTGATGGAATGGAAACCATAAAGATTTTGGTTACTGGTGGCGCCGGTTTTATTGGAGGCAATTTTGTTCAATATATGGTTAATAAATATCCCCATTACCATATTTATAATTTAGATGCATTAACCTATGCTGGGGATCTTTTAAAACACCGTGATATTGAAAAAAAAGAAAACTATCACTTTATTCAAGCAAATATCATAGATCGAAAAAGGATTTTTTCTATTTTTGAAGGGTTCAAGTTTGACTATGTTGTTCATTTTGCTGCAGAAAGCCATGTAGACCGTTCTATTCGAGATCCAGAAATTTTTGTCCGAACCAATGTCTTGGGTACACAAGTGCTATTGGATGCAGTGAAACAATTTGGTGTGACAAAATTTATTCATGTTTCCACAGATGAGGTCTATGGTGAGCTGGACCTTGATCCCCATACTTTTTTTACAGAAGAAAGCCCTCTTCAACCAAATAGTCCCTACAGTGCAAGTAAAGCAGCATCCGATTTATTAGTTCGGTCCTATTATGAAACCTATCAAATTCCAATAAATATTACTCGCTGTTCTAATAATTATGGCCCCTTCCATTATCCTGAAAAATTAATCCCTTTAACGATTTTACGTGTATTAAACAATAGAAAAGTCCCGATTTATGGGGATGGAAAAAATATTCGTGACTGGCTCTATGTAATGGATCATTGTCAAGCTCTCGATATGATCCTTCATCAAGGGAAAATTGGAGAAGTGTATAATATTGGCGGTCATAATGAACGAACCAATATAGAAGTGGTGAAAACCATTATTGATCATTTAGGAAAATCTGAGAATTTAATTGAATTTGTACCGGACCGTTTAGGACATGACAAGCGATATGCCATCAACCCTGCAAAATTAGAAAAACTTGGCTGGAAACCCTTTTATACCTTTGAAACAGGAATTGCACAAACCATCCAATGGTATGTAGATAACAAGTGGTGGTGGGAGAGATTCGACCTATAAGATACCCAATTAAATGAGTAAAAGGACCACTTTCTACAAGAAGGACTGAAAGTTGTACCATTTCAGTCCTTCTTTTCATAACATGAAATGTAATAAAAAATGTACTGAAAGGATGGTTAAAGGATGAAGGGTGTTATTCTAGCTGGTGGAAAAGGAACACGCTTAGATCCGTTGACTAGGGTAATTAATAAACATCTGCTGCCAATTGGCCCTTATCCAATGATCTATTGGCCGATTAGGCGATTAAAACAGGCAGGGATTTCTCAAATTTTGATTATTACGAACCGTGAAGATATAGAGTCGTTCAAAAAAGTGTTGGGTTCTGGTGAGCAATGGGGAGTTAACTTGTTTTACCAAATTCAAAATCAAAAAGGGGGAGGAATCGCCGATGCTTTAGCATGTGCGAAGGATTTTGTCGATGATAAATTTGTTGTACTCTTGGGTGATAATTTATTTGATGAAAACTTACGTCCAATGATTGAAGAGTTTTACAAAGAAGACAATAAAGCGAAAATTTTATTAAAAGAGGTGAGAGATCCAGAAAGATATGGAGTCGTGTCATTTGATGAAAACTCTCATTCCATTCACTCGATTGTTGAAAAACCAATAAATCCACCTAGCAAGTATTGTGTAACTGGTATTTATCTTTATGATGTCGATGTATTTAATGTGATTCAGGAGTTGGAGCCATCACCACGTAGGGAGAAAGAAATTACAGATTTAAATAATTACTATATTAAGAGAAATGAATTATCGTATGATGTGTTAAAAGAATGGTGGCTTGATGCTGGAACACACGAAAGTCTATATAAAGCTAATTACCATTACTATGAAGAAATACATGATACGGAGTAAATTGAAAAAACGAGACCAAGTAGAGGTGAAAAAAGTGCCGAAGATATCTGTCATATTAACAAGCTATAATAAGCACGAATATGTGGCCCAATCGATAAAAGCCATCTTAAGACAGACTTTTACTGATTTTGAATTATTTATAATGGATGATAATTCAAATGAAGAAACATTAAAAATGATAGAGCCGTTTCTTAAAGATAAACGGGTGAAATTTTTCAAGAGTAATATACAAAGCATGCAGGAAAGAGTAGAAAAAACGAGATATGCGGTTCTGATTAATCAAGCTTTGGAAATGGCACAAGGAGAATATATTGCCTATGCGACAGATGACAATTTTTTTCATAAGGAAAAGTTTAAAAAACTTACGGAGTTTTTGGACAAGAATCCTCATGCAATGGTTGCATACACTGCTTCTAAAACAAGTTATTTAAATGATGAGGGGAAAATCATCCGATCTATTATTAGACCGGCAAACAGTGTTACTTGGCTTGCTCCTTGTATGATTGATCATTGTTCCATTATGCATCGTCGATCGATTCTCCCTGTCATTAAGGAAAAGTTTGGCTCCTATTGGGATGAAAGTCCAGAATTTTACCGATTAGGAGACGCTAGATTTTTTTGGAGAATCAACCATTTTTGGCCCTTTTATCCTGTTAATGAAATCTTGGATTTTAATTATATTACTCCTAAATCCATACATGCTCAATTATTTCAAGAGGAACCAGGAGAATTTGCTAAATTACTTCCGCCGCAAAGAACATGCCAGGAACTAAGAGATATATTAAGAAAGATAAAGCGGGTGAATAAATAATGAGTATCTATCTCAAACATTATTGGACATTGTACAAGGAATTTATAGACATATTTCAACATCTAACCTATCACAATATCCCAATTGCTTTATTAACCAATTTCTATCAACAAATTGATGATAAACTCAAACGTCAAATGGAAAATGAACAATTTCAGTCGGAATTAACCATTCCTCTTTTGGAACAAAATCAGATTCAGCCCTATTTTGATCATTGGATGGATAAAATAAAGAAAAACGATGACATTAAAAAGGAGCATGCAGGAAAAATTTTAGTCCATTACAATTATTCAAGAATCAGTGAATGGACTTATCGTACCCTATTTGATCCTGCAAAAACCATTATAGTAGCCCGGTCGAGACAATCCCATTTATTTGGAATCCCTTGTGAAAGTATGGATAATTACCAAAAAGATCTTAGTGAAATTTCAGATGAACTTGTAAAAAATGCGCGTCAGCTTTTTCAGAAATATTCAGATCATCCCGCCTATGGAAATGAATTCTTTCAATCTACTTTCTTAAACCGAATCCCCCAAATTGTAACCGCGATTCATTCATCCTTTCAACTATTAAAAAAGCATTCCATTTCCTTTATTATTTTAGGAACGACCGAAGATGTCATTAGCAGAGCACTTGCTATTGTAGGGGCTGCGAAAGGGATTCAGAGTATCTGTTTGCAGCATGGAATATTAATGGGGGAAGAAGCCTTTATGCCCGTTTTTACGACAAAAGTTGGTGTATATGGTGAATATGAAAAACATTGGTACATCCAAAGAGGGGTCAAAGAAGACTGCATTGCTCCCATAGGTCACCCGAAATATGATGATATTTTTCGTTATACTTCTAAAAACAAAGCTGATTTTCTTAGAAAGTTAGGACTAGACCCCAGAAAAACAGAGTTTATTAAAAAATTCGGATTAGACCAGAAAAAAATAACTCTACTTGTTATTACTAGTACTAGTATCGATAATAAAAGATTTAAAAAGCTTATTGAAAATCTAGCAACGGATCCTAAATTTCAAATTATTATTAAGCCACATCCGTGGGAGATAGGGAAAAATAAACTCGAAACTTATTTGGAGCTTGAAAAGAGATTTCCGACTGTTAAAACCTATACAGCGAAAGGGAACATTCTGTTTGAAATGTTGTCACACGTAGACGGAGTAGTATCCACCATGTCTACAGTCGTCACTGAAAGCCTACTTTTTCAACAACCTGTATTTATTTACAATTTTATGATCAGTAATCGGACATATGATTATTATGATCAGTTAGGTGAGTTTGTGCAAACAGATCCTGATCAACTTTATCAGCTCATACGAGAATATTATCAATCAAAGAAAAAAAGAGATACGTATCGCCAAATAAGACACCAATATTTATCTACAACTTATAATGATGGAACTTCAGGAAAGAAATTAATGGATCTCATTAATAGACTCACTTGAAATTCTCCTAAATAAAAAAAGTAAGATTTCATCCTATCACAAGATGTAATCTTACTTTTTTATATGATAAGAAATATCTACTTTTTCTAGTGGCGAGACGCTTTCTCTCTTCGTCCTACGATAAGTCAACATGCCTCTAGGGCTCTTCGTATTTCCTCTATTTCAGTTGGAGAGTCTCTAGGTCATACGCCGCGTCTACGCTTATCTTTCTAGCATTTCCCAGTTTAATGGAGTTCCGGCTTGGATATCTTTTATGACTTTTTTTCCTAATACTTCTTCGTAATATTTTGGGGCCAATCCGTTGCCTGGTCTGATGACTTTTATATTTTCCGGTGTTAAAATATCTCCGCTTTTTACATTTTTCGTAATGTAGATGGAACGTCTGAAGATGGTGGATTTCTGTTCGGTTTTTGTTGGCCCATATGAAACTTTACCAAGTGATAGCCAAGCCCGTTCAGATTCTTCCACTAAAGCTTTCATTTCTAACGGCTCCATGGAAAAGGCGGAGTCTACTCCTCCATCAGCTCTTCTTAACGTAAAATGTTTTTCAATGACCGTGGCACCGAGTGCTATACTAGCGACAGCCACTCCAATTCCCATTGTATGATCAGACAGTCCTACTTGACATTGGAATAAGTCTCGCATATGAGGAATGGTCATGATATTCGTATTTTCAGGTGAGGCAGGATAGGTACTGGTACACTTTAGCAGTACTAAATCTTTGCATCCGGCACTCCTTGCAGCATGGACCGCATCAGTTAACTCTTCTACTGTTGCCATTCCTGTAGAGATGATTAAAGGTTTTCCTGTTGCTGCGACTTTTTTAATGAGTGGTATATGGTTATTTTCAAAGGAGGCTATTTTATACATTGGGACATCTAACGTTTCTAAGAAGTCTACAGCAGTTTCGTCAAATGGAGTACTAAAGGGGATCATCCCCCATTTACGAGCACGTTCAAAAATGGGTTCGTGCCACTCCCAAGGGGTATATGCTTCTTGGTAGAGCTTGTAGAGACTTTTTCCCTTCCATAAACTTTCTTGGTCTTCAATTTTAAATTCACCGTGGTCCATATCGAGTGTCATGGTATCTGCTTTATAGGTCTGAATTTTTAAGGCATGTGCCCCCGATTTTGCCGCTTCATCAACAATTTCAAGAGCGCGCTCCAATGATTGATTATGATTCCCTGACATTTCTGCAATAATAAAAGGAGGATGACCTGGCCCTATTGATCTACTTCCAAGCTTTATCTCTTTCATACAATCAATCACTCCTTTGTACATAGGGGATGTTTAATTGTTTTTTATGGTTCACCCAATCTTCTTCAAATAAAGCAAAACGAATCACATCGATGAACTCTCCATCCCTGATAATTTCTTTGTTAAAGTAACCTTCTTGACTAAATCCTAGTTTTTGATGTAATTTAATGCTTTTTTTGTTAAATGCTAATACTTCTCCAATCACTTTTCTAAGTTTTAAATGATCAAATACAAAGTCTAAGGCCAAAGAGCACATGATGGATCCCGTTCCTCTAGGGGCAGTTTCCTCTCCTACATAGAAACCCCAAAAACAAGTTTGATGTTGCGGATTTATCTTGAAGGAGACAAGGCCCAATGGGGTGTTTTGATTCATAAATATCCGATAAACACTGGATTGATGTTGTAACACATTCTCAAACCACTCCAAGTGCTGTTCATAAGATATAGGAGTAGAATGGAACATATTGAGGCGAATCTCTTCTTTATTTCTCCATTTAAAGAGGATGTCTTTATCCTCTTCCTTTAACTCTCTTAAAAAGTAGTTCATACATGTCACCTTAACTCATTAATTCATTTAACATTTTTGCTTGATGAAGGGGGGCATCTTTGAACATGAGATTTGCCCGTTTGGACATGTCTACTCGTTCCTGTTCATTTTCAATCAAATTTTTTAATTGGCTTGTGATCCTATTTGTATTGACTTCTTCTCTTTTTCCCAAGTATTTGATGACTTTTAATTTGGCAAGATTCTCGCAAATTTTTTCTTGATTCGCAGCAATACTGATAACAATGGAAGGAAGTCCGAGAAATAAACGTTCCCATGTTGTTGTCCCGCCTGCTCCAATGGAAAGATCCGCTTGGTGCATCATTTCTGCTATGTTTCTTACTTCACAATGAAAATGGAGATTTTTATGCAACCTACAAAGGGAAGAAATTTCATGCTTATAACGATTGGACTGTCCGATGACCACATCTGCCTCAATATCAGGGCGGTTTAAGTCTAAGAAAGCGGCAATTGCCTTGCTCGTTTCATTGGTTTGATCAATCCCACCAAAGAATATAAATATTCTTTTTACATGGCCGCTTCGGATCCACTTTTCTGGTAAAAGGTTGAAAAATTCGTTTCTTAATAGAGCGTAGTTCGGGCCAAGAAAGAGTTTGCAATGGGAAGGGACAAGGCCATGATAACGTTTGAGTTCGAGTGCAAGATCATTTTGATCTAATAAAAAATCACAATCATGCCGGCGATCCGCTAAATCATCAATGACCATAATTTTCTTTGCTATAGACCGAAAACAGCTTTCCCAATCCGCATGAATTCCATAGTGATCGACAATTAATAGGTCGATCTTTTCATTTTTTACCAACTCTTTTGTTTGCTTGGCATCGGTTAACAAAGAAACTCCCAGCCACTCTTTATGGGAGGAGAAATGGATTGTTTTTTTTGGAGGGGCGGGCAGTTTAAGTACTTGATATCCCATCGATTCAATCAAACTACATAAATGTCCAGGATGCTCACGGCAAATAAACTGAACATTTGCCCCTTTACCCCTCAGTCTTTCTGCTAAAGTTAAACACCGCATCACATGACCCGTACCGATGGCGATCGATGCATCTACTCTAATAAAGACATTCATTGGTTATCCTCGATTAATTTTTGTTGAATATGACGATTTTCAGATAGCCAATCTGGTTGTTGTTGCAATAATTGAATGATATCTTCTAAATGAAAACATTCCATCTTCTGGTGATGAAAGGTTTCAATGATTTTCTTTATGAGCGAAAAATCTTCTTCGGTATCGACGGTCAAGCGGATGGAACTATAGTTCGTGTCATTTGTCACATTTCCCAATTGGAATTTTTCAGGATGAAGATAAATATATGGGGTGACATGTTCCCGATAGGCTGGTTGATCTGCCTGATGATAGGCTTGCTCTAAAGCTTTCATGGAAAAAACCTCAGTGTCTAATCCACGCGGATAGGTTCGGTCTAATGTATTGGATACATAATCATATTTCGTTGGGTCGGATAAAAAAAATGAAATTATTTTATCAATGATATGGGGATCAATTAAAGGATTGTCTGCGGTAAGACGGATGACTAAATCAGCTTTGTAGTATTGAGCTGCCTCGTAATATCTGGATAACACATCTTCTTCCGACCCGCGAAAATAATTTACTTTCAACCTATTGCACAAATCAATAATAGGTTGCTCTGTTGTTTTTATCGACGTTGCAATCACTATTTCATGGATCAGCTTTGATTTTCTAACTCGCTCAATTAGGTATTCAAGAAGAGGTTTGCCGCAAACTTCTTTCATTACTTTCCCGGGAAGTCTAGTCGACCCCATTCTGGCTTGGATGATCGCAACTACTTTCAAAGGATCACTTCCTTCATCATATGACAATAAAACATGATTGATTAAGTCGAATACATGGAAATTACTTTTTTAACTGATTGAATGACATCTGATATGTCTTCTTGGCTCATTTTTGGGAATAAGGGAAGAGTAATCATTTCTTCATAAAGTTTTTCGGCATTGGTGCATAATCCTTTTGGATAGCCAAGTTGTTGATAATAAGGGAGAAGATAGACAGGGATATAATGAACATTTACTCCAATGTTCATAGAGAGCAAGTGTTCAAAGATTTCCTTTCTATTGACCGTTAATTGCTCCTGATTGAAACGAAGAATGTAAAGGTGCCAGCTAGATTGTCCGTCTGGATGTTGGTAAGGAATAGTGATTTGAGGAAGGTTTGAAAATGCGGCATTATATTGATCGGCATATTTTCTGCGGATTTCTATAAATCGGTCAATCTTTTTCAGTTGGCTTGTTCCTAGTGCTGCTTGGATATCCGTTAATCGGTAATTATAGCCAAGGAATTGCATCTCATAATACCATGGTCCATGTATTTCCTTCATTTTATTCCGGTCTCTAGTAATTCCGTGACTACGGAACTCCAATAGTTTTTCATAATATTCCTTATTATTCGTTGTGATAATGCCACCTTCTCCTGTTGTAATATGTTTAACAGGATGGAAGCTAAACATGGTCATATCACTGATGGAACCGATTTTTCTATTCTTATATTCGGCACCAAGGGCATGAGCAGCATCTTCGATTACAACGAGTCCATACTTTTTAGCAATCGAAGTAATTTCATCTAATGCAGCAGGTTGGCCGGTAAAGTGAACAGGTATGATGGCTTTGGTCTTACTGGTAATATGTTTTTCAATCTCTTTCGGATCGATATTGTAAGTTTTACTATCGATATCGACAAAGACAGGCTTTCCACCTTGATATAAAATACAGTTAGCGCTAGCAGCAAAGGTGATAGGGGTGGTAATCACCTCATCACCTTTTGTAATGCCAGCAGCGAAGCAGGCGCCATGCAGTGCCGCTGTCCCATTGGAAAAGCTCACAGCATATTTGGCGCCCACATATTCAGCTATTTCTTTTTCAAACTCCCTAACAGCCGGCCCAGTGGTTAAATAATCGCTTTTTAATACTTTGATAACTGCCTCGATATCATCGTCATCAATCCATTGACGGCCGTAAGGAAGTAAAGTGGCTCTTTTTGTGTTCTTTTCCATTTAAAGTCCTTCTCTCCGTTAGTCTTTGATCAGGTTTTTTAAGTCCTCAACCGATAACCATTGATCATTGGTATTACTGACATAGCTGAAACCTTCAGGCAATGGTTTTCCACCTTTAGCATATTCCACTTTCCACCAAGGAAATTCCGGTTGAATGACGTAATACGTGTCAAATGATAGGGTACGGCGAGCGTCGTCTTCGGTAATCATCGTTTCATGTAATTTTTCACCTGGACGGATTCCGATGATTTCAATTTCACACTCTGGTGCGATCGCTTTCGCAAGATCGACCACCCTCATACTTGGAATTTTGGGTACAAAGATTTCCCCGCCCTTCATTCGACCCAAATTATCTATGACAAATTGAACTCCTTGATCTAAGGTAATCCAAAATCGCGTCATTCTTTCATCGGTAATAGGAATTTTACCCGTTTGCTTCATTTTTTTGAAAAAGGGAACCACACTGCCTCGGCTTCCAACTACATTTCCATAACGGACTACGGCAAACCTAGTTTTTTTGTTTCCAACATATGAATTCGCAGCAATAAATAGTTTGTCTGAAGCTAGTTTCGTAGCACCATATAGATTGATCGGATTCGCCGCTTTATCTGTGCTTAGTGCGATTACTCTTTCCACGCCTCGGTCGAGGGCAGCTTCAATAATGTTTTGTGCGCCGTGAATATTCGTCTTTATAGCTTCAAAAGGATTGTATTCACAAATGCCAACCTGCTTTAAGGCAGCGGCATGGACAACAATATCAACCCCTTCAAAGGCTCTATATAATCGATCTTTGTCACGAACGTCACCAATAAAGAAACGAATTCTTGGATCTTTATATTCCTGGGCCATTTCAAATTGTTTTAACTCGTCGCGGCTAAAGATAATAACTTTTTTTACATCAGTTTCTAAAATTTTGCTGACAAATTTTTTTCCAAATGAACCAGTACCACCCGTTATTAAAATGGTTTTATCCTTTAGTTCATACAACTTTCTCCCTCTTTCTTTATTACATGTTTAGTAAAGAGTCTTTTCAAATTTGATCGTATCCTTGCAAGTTATGAAATTGTTCCTGTCACTTGTTCAATAATATATTTCACTCGATGAACAAATGTGTGACTCTTTAAGACACGGTTTCTTGCTTTTTGGCTGTAACTTTTTCTTAAATCATTATCATGGATATATTGATCGAGTAAGTGCATAAACTCTTCATTGTTGTTATAAGCAACGATTTCTTGTGATAGGTCAAATTGATGGCGTAGATCAGGTTTGTTTTCCACTAGTTGAAACCCTTGACAAGCAGCAATATCAAATGTTCGATTGTTTATGCTTTTGCTTTCCACCGACAGGGAATTTTGGTTTTTTGGAAAATGAAACGGTCGATGAGGATTTAATATGATTTTGGAGTTGGAATAGATTTTTCTTACCAAATCTGGTTTCAACCAATGGGGAAGAATCTTTAATTTGTCTATTTTTTTTGGAAAATACCTTTGCCAATTTGGCCCTACTAATAAAACAGTAAAGGAAGTATGTTTAAGAATTTGTTGAATAAGGTCTATCCTATTTGGATAGGGATAACCGACAAGACATATATCAAACAGTACGTGTTGATCTGACTCTTCAGGATAATATAAAGAAGTGTCTGTCCCTAATGGAAGATAAAAAAGATTGTTAGTAGTATTCGTGTTCTTGTAATATTCGTAAGCCCCTTTATCAATCGTAAATACATAATGGTACTTGTCCAATAGTAGAACGGAACGATCAATATAGTAGGGATCTTCTGTTAACCATACACAAAGTGCAATACCTTTCTCTTTTAGAGAATCTAATAATCGTTCATCTGTTTTATAACCTACAAAGGATAAAGCTACATCTGGTTGAAACTCTTTTACTTTGTTTATGCTTACGTCTGAATAGGTAGGGGGGATCGTCAAGATGGAATGGTTCAATGATTGAAAAGCTTTGATGATAGATTTCTCCAAATAGGGATAGACACCAAAAAAACCGGAGGAAATAAATAATATTTTCATTTCTTTTTCCTTATACCTTTTTAGTATTTTGATTGATGAGGTTGTCCTTATTTAGAAAACTATTTTAGTTAGTCGTCATCATCATCATCATCAACATCAGTAACTGAACAGCTTTCAATATCATCGATTCGAATAAATGTTAGTTGTTCTTCCATAAATGGTGACAGTGTATCTTGCTGATAAATTTTTACAATACCATATTTTGTACAATCATCTAGAACTCCTTGAATAAGATCACCACTTCTTGTTCTAATTGTAACGACGTAGTCTTCATATTCTTTCAGTTCACGGTATAATCCATAGCAGAAATATTCATGTTTACATTTAGTAGCCATATTTCTCCCTCCTTCTTTATTTTTTTAGAAAAAGAGATTCTAAACCATTCCTCCTTTATATAAGAAATGCAATAATTCTTCATATTGCTTAGACAATCTAATTAATTTTAAAATAATTTATAGTGAAAAATCAGAAAAAAATGGGTGAGAATACTGGAATTAGTTATTACATAAATAATTTTAAAAGTGTAAAATATAACTCGAGGGGGAAGAACAATGAATTTGAAGGCGGGTTTATGGCAGCAGCAAACACTTAAATTAATGATGACCCAGGAACTGACTCAGGCGATTGCACTGCTGCAATATTCAGCGCAGGAGCTAACAGCTTTTTTGGAGAATAAGGCACTTGAAAATCCCCTATTACAAATTGAACATGTGAATGTCCGTCCGATGAACCCATTAATTGATAGAAATCGTAGGAAACATGAAAAAACGGAAAAAGACTGGATTGAACAGATTGCCGATAGACCATTTTCATGGGAAGAACAACTAATCTCGCAATTGAATCTTAAAAAATTACCGGCGGAGCAGTTAAAGGTCATTCGTCATCTTATAAATAATCTTGATGAAAACGGTTACTTTAACGGTGACTTAAATGAAATTGCCCGGAATCTAAAGGTTCCGGTCGAACTTGCGGAGGATGGGTTGGCAGTCCTTCAAACACTAGAACCGGTAGGGATCGGGGCAAGAAATCTTCAGGAGTGCTTACTCATTCAAATTGACTATGAACTTCCTGATAACGATTTAGCCAAAAAAATTGTCACCGATTATTTTGTTCCATTTGCAGAAAAGAAATGGAGACGGATTGCAAAGGAACTTCAAGTAACACTTAAGGATATTCAAGAAATATTTGATCAAATCCAATTATTAAATCCTAAGCCCGGGGCTATTTTAGGGAGAGAGGCTGCCGCTTACATTATCCCAGATGTCATTGTCGAACAATCAGACGAAGGGTGGATCGTCCGCATGTTTGATGATCTTATCCCAAAAATTAGTTTTAATGAATCCTATTTCAATAGATTTAAAGACAAGGACCGTCAAGTAAGCCGGTTTTTGCAGGAAAAGGTACAAGATTACCAGTGGATTATCAAAAGTATTGAACAGCGAAGAGAAACACTTACAAAGGTTGTAACAAAGATTGTCGAAAGGCAGTCGGCATTCTTTCAAAAAGGCCCACAATTTTTGGCGCCAATGACAATGAAAGAAATTGCTGCTGAACTTGATATACACGAATCTACCGTTAGCCGAGCCGTACGGGAAAAATATGTTCAAACACCGGTTGGGACCTTTACCTTAAAATCATTTTTCACAAGCACGATTCAAACAACGGCAGGAGATGAAACCACCTCCTCTACTCAAGTCAAAAATGCGATTAGAAAATTAATCGAAATGGAAAATAAACAAAAACCATTGTCTGATCAAGAAATCGCCGAGCAACTAAAGGCAATGGAGGGTATGGTAGTATCAAGGAGAACCATCGCCAAATACCGGGATCAGTTAGGCATCCCATCCTCAACGAAAAGAAAGAGATTTAATTAATAGTAAGGAGTCATGATCATGTCGCAAACAACGATTACATTATATACAAGAAGCCGTTGTCCTTTATGCGATAAGGCTAAGGCAGCACTTTTAGAACTGAAAGAAGAATGGGATTTTGAACTAGAAGAAATTGACATTGAAAGTAGTGACGAACTGACAGAAAAATATGGCCTGATGATTCCAGTTGTTCACATTGACGGGGAAGAAGTCGCATACGGTTTCGTTAATAAGTTTGAAATTGGTGAACGCTTACAAGAAAAAATGGCGGGACATATTGGTTGAAATCCATTTTTCGCCCTGCTACAATAATATTTGTAGTCAGGGTGATTTTTTTTTGGATCTAGTGGGACATAATATGTCTAGGGTGGACATTTTTTGACCATCAGCATATTATAAAGGAGAAAACTTATGCAGTCATTCATCGATATTGCCAAAAGATTATTACCTGATTTCCTTCAAGTTTTGCAAAAAAGATACATGATACTGAAGTACATAGGATTTATGCAACCTGTAGGAAGAAGGAGTTTATCCGTGAGTCTAGGATTGACGGAAAGAGTTCTCCGTAGTGAAGTAGAATTCCTCAAAGAGCAGAATCTTATTTATACCAACAGTGTCGGCATGAGTTTAACACCCGAAGGAAAAAATTTATTAGAGGATCTGGAAGGGTTAATGCGTGAATGGAAGGGAATCGATGTTCTTGAGCTGGAATTAAAGCACCGGCTGGGAATTAAAAAGGTAATTATCGTCCCAGGAGACAGCGATGAGCAGCAGATGGTAAAAAGGGAACTTGGCAAAGCCTGTGCCATGCGAATGAAAAAATTGTTTTCAGGGAAAGATATCATCGCAGTTACAGGCGGGTCAACTATGGCTGCTGTGGCAGAATGGCTGTCGCCGGTTTCAGATGAAAATGAATTATTATTTGTCCCGGCGCGCGGTGGGTTTGGTGAAGATGTGCAAAACCAAGCCAATACGATTTGTGCAAACATGGCCAAAAACACCCAAACGAAAAATCGTGTTTTTTATGTCCCTGATCAGGTAAGCAAGGAAATCTATCATTCCTTGATTAAAGTCCCTGATATTCATGAGAATTTACAGCTAATTCGTTCAGCCAACATGGTTCTACATGGTATTGGAGATGCCATTAAGATGGCCGAACGAAGAAGAACAACACCCGACATATTAGCGAAGTTAAAAGAGGGCCGGGCTGTTGGTGAAGCCTTTGGCTATTATTTTAATGAAGAAGGGGAGATTGTTCACAAGGTCTCCACGATTGGACTTCAGCTTGAAGACCTGGCACATATTCCAAATGTGATCGCGGTTGCAGGAGGATCCACTAAGGCAAAAGCTATCAAGGCCTATATGAAGCAAGCCCCATCACAAACGATCTTAATTACGGATGAAGGCGCTGCTAGGCTCCTGTAAGTGATAGTCAACTTGTTTAATTGAAAGGGAAACTCCCTTTTAAAATATATTAATCCCTATCCAATTTAAGGAGGAATTATCATGACAGTTAAAGTTGGTATTAATGGTTTTGGACGTATTGGTCGTAATGTATTCCGTGCGGCATTAAAAAATAGCAATGTGGAAATCGTGGCAATCAACGATTTAACAGATGCTAACATGTTAGCCCACCTATTAAAATATGACAGTGTTCACGGTACTCTTGAAGAAGATGTAACTGTTGACGGTGAATATCTAATTGTTGGCGGTCAAAAAGTGAAAGTTCTTGCTGAACGTGATCCTGCACAACTGGGCTGGGGCGATCTTGGTGTTGACGTGGTTGTTGAATCAACTGGCCGCTTCACAAAACGTGAAGATGCAGCGAAACACCTTGAAGCAGGTGCAAAGAAAGTTATTATCTCTGCTCCAGCTACTAACGAAGACATTACAATCGTTATGGGCGTTAACGAAGACAAATATGATCCAGCAAATCATCATGTAATTTCTAACGCATCTTGTACAACTAACTGCTTGGCTCCATTTGCAAAAGTATTAAATGATAAGTTCGGAATCAAGCGCGGTATGATGACAACTGTTCACTCTTATACAAACGATCAGCAAATTCTTGACCTGCCGCACAAAGATTACCGTCGTGCTCGTGCTGCAGCAGAGAACATGATCCCAACATCTACTGGAGCAGCAAAAGCCGTTTCACTTGTACTTCCTGAATTAAAAGGAAAATTAAATGGTATGGCTATGCGTGTACCAACTAAGAACGTTTCTATTGTAGACCTTGTTGCTGAATTAGAAAAAGAAGTAACAGTCGAAGAAGTAAATGCTGCATTAAAAGAAGCGGCAGAAGGTGAACTAAAAGGAATCTTAGCTTATAGCGAACTTCCACTTGTTTCTAGTGATTACAATGGTTCAACTGCTTCTTCTACTATTGATGCCCTATCTACAATGGTGATGGAAGGCAGCATGGTGAAAGTATTGTCATGGTATGATAATGAAGTTGGATACTCTAACCGTGTTGTAGATCTTGTTGACTATATCGCTAAAAAAGGACTTTAATTCTTTCTGAAATTTTCATGTAAGTATTGGTGTCTTACCCACAATTTGTTTATAATGATTTATGGTATGATGGGGAGCGGGGAGTTGTCAGCCCCCTCTCCTTTTTGCTGTTTATGCTTTTTAAAGCATACAGCTCCCATGGTGATTTTTTAAAATAGCCAGTACATAAGGAGGTCCTTTTTCGATGAACAAAAAGTCTGTAAGAGATGTCGATGTGAAGGGGAAACGCGTTTTTTGCCGGGTGGATTTTAATGTTCCAATGCAAGACGGAAAAATTACCGACGACACTCGGATTCGTGCAGCGTTACCAACGATTCAATATTTAATGGACCAAGGGGCAAAAGTCATTTTAGCAAGTCATTTAGGACGTCCAAAGGGGAAAGTAGTAGAAGAAATGCGTCTTACCCCTGTTGCTTTAAGACTTTCTGAACTGCTTGGAAAAGAAGTGAAGAAGACAGAGGAAGCTTATGGTGAATCTGTAAAAGCGGTCATTGAAACAATGAATGAAGGAGATGTACTACTCCTTGAAAATGTCCGCTTCTATCCTGGAGAAGAGAAAAATGATCCGGAGCTTGCGAAGGCATTTGTAGAGCTAGCAGATATTTATGTGAATGACGCTTTTGGCGCTGCACACCGCGCACATGCGTCCACTGAAGGTATTGCTCACCACCTACCGGCTGTTTCCGGCTTTTTAATGGAAAAAGAGCTTGAAGTTCTTGGAAAGGCACTTTCCAATCCAGAGCGTCCATTTACGGCCATCATTGGTGGTGCGAAAGTAAAGGATAAGATCGGTGTTATTGAAAATCTTCTCGAACTAGTCGATAACTTGATTATCGGAGGGGGCCTCGCTTATACATTTGTAAAAGCAAAAGGGCATGAAATAGGCAAATCCTTACTTGAAGAAGACAAAATTGATTTAGCAAATTCCTTTATGGAAAAAGCGAAGCAAAAAGGCGTTAATTTTTACATGCCGGTTGATGTCATTGTAGCAGATGATTTCTCTGAAAATGCCAATACAAAGGCAGTTGCTATTGAAGAAATCCCTGCTGATTGGGAAGCACTAGATATTGGACCAAAAACACGAGAAATTTATCGTGATGTGATCCAAAAATCAAAACTTGTCATTTGGAATGGGCCAATGGGCGTATTCGAAATCGATAAGTTTGCCGGCGGAACAAAAGCGGTTGCAGAGGCACTGGCTGAGGCGGAGGACACTTACTCTGTTATTGGCGGTGGCGATTCAGCAGCAGCGGTTGAAAAATTTGGTTTGGGAGACAAAATGAACCACATTTCTACTGGTGGTGGCGCTTCTCTTGAATTTATGGAAGGAAAAGCTCTGCCAGGTGTTGTGGCATTAAACGATAAATAATAAGCGGGTATTATCATGTCCCGCACAGCTTCGCATGAAAGAGCGGGATCCGTTTTTTCCGTTCCTTCATGCGTTATACTCCACCATGAAAGGATGTTCCAGCATGCGTAAACCGATTATTGCAGGTAACTGGAAAATGCATAAAACGCTCTCTGAAGCGAAGAGCTTTGCGGAAGAAGTAAAGGGGCTTGTACCTGATGCGGACAAAGTGGATTCCGTTATTTGTGCTCCTGCATTATTCTTACAAAGTCTTGTTGAAACGACAAACGGCAGCAATGTGAAAATTGGTGCACAAAACATGCACTTTGAAGAAAAAGGTGCTTTTACTGGTGAGATCAGCCCGGTAGCACTTGCTGACCTTGGTATTCAATACGTGATTATCGGACACTCTGAGCGCCGTGAAATGTTTAATGAAACCGATGAATCAGTCAACAAAAAAGTGCTTGCAGCATTCAAACATGGGTTAACTCCTATTGTTTGTTGTGGTGAAACATTAGAGCAACGTGAACAAGGTGAAACAATGAACCTTGTCGCTTCACAAATTGAAAAAGCATTGAACGGATTGACTGAAGAACAAGCGAAACAAACGGTTATTGCTTACGAGCCAATCTGGGCTATCGGAACAGGTAAATCTTCGACAGCTGCTGATGCTAATGAGGTTTGTGCTCATATTCGCCAAGTCGTAGCGAAAGCATTTTCTGAAGATGTGGCAGCAGCAATCCGTATTCAATACGGTGGTAGCGTTAAACCTGAAAATATTAAAGAATACATGGCTCAGCCGGATATTGACGGCGCATTAGTCGGCGGTGCAAGCCTTGAGCCACAATCATTCCTACAATTATTGGGGGCGGGACAAAATGAGTAAAGCTCCTGTTGCCCTTATCATTCTAGATGGTTTTGGTTGCCGAGCTGAGCAAAAAGGGAATGCTGTTGCTCAGGCGAAAAAGCCAAATTTCGACCGGTACTGGAACACCTATCCACATACCCATTTAACAGCTTGCGGAGAAGCAGTTGGTCTACCAGAAGGACAAATGGGGAACTCGGAAGTAGGCCATTTAAATATCGGTGCTGGCCGGATTGTGTACCAAAGCTTAACACGTGTGAACATTGCGATCCGTGAAGGAGAATTTGAAAAAAATGAAACCTTCCTTGGGGCAATGGAGCATGTAAAGAAACATGGCACTAGCCTTCATTTGTTCGGTTTATTATCAGATGGCGGAGTACATAGCCACATTAACCATCTGTTTGCTCTTTTAAAGCTTGCAAAAGAGGAAGGCGTAGAGAAAGTTTATGTTCATGCATTCCTTGACGGCCGTGATGTTGGCCCGCAAACAGCACCAACATATATTCAGCAAACACTGGACAAAATGAAGGAGTATGGAGTAGGCGAATTTGCCACTATCTCGGGCCGTTACTATTCCATGGACCGTGACAAACGCTGGGAACGTGTTGAAAAATCTTACCGTGCCATGGTTTATGGCGAGGGTCCAACGTATACAAACCCATTAGAGGTAGTAGAGGATTCCTACGCTCACGGAATTTTTGATGAATTTGTCATTCCATCGGTAATGGTAAAAGAGAATGGTGAACCGGTTGCGACAATTAAAGATGATGATGCGGTTATTTTCTATAATTTCCGTCCTGACCGTGCCATTCAGATCTCCAACACCTTTACGAACAAGGACTTCCGTTCCTTTGACCGTGGACCAAAGCATCCGAACCATTTATTTTTTGTATGCTTAACCCATTTCAGTGAAACAGTTGATGGTTATGTTGCCTTTAAACCAACAAACCTTGATAACACATTAGGGGAAGTATTGTCACAAAATCAATTAAAGCAATTGCGCATTGCTGAAACAGAAAAATATCCTCATGTAACATTCTTTATGAGTGGCGGACGTGAGGAGAAATTCCCTGGCGAGGAACGCATCTTGATCAATTCACCAAAAGTACCGACTTATGATCTGAAACCTGAAATGAGTGCCTACGAGGTAACAGATGCACTGCTTTCAGAAATTGCACAAGATAAGTTTGATGCCATCATCTTAAACTATGCTAATCCAGATATGGTCGGTCATTCCGGAATGCTTGAGCCAACCATCAAAGCTGTTGAAGCGGTGGATGAGTGTTTAGGAAAAGTGGTAGATGCGATTCTAGAAAAAGGTGGTATAGCAATTATTACTGCTGACCATGGGAATGCAGATGAAGTGGTGACCCTTGATGGAAAACCAATGACAGCTCATACAACCAATCCTGTACCGGTGATTATCACCAAACCAGGTCTTGAGCTACGTGAAGATGGAATCTTAGGAGATTTAGCTCCAACCATGTTAGACCTTCTTAATCTTGAGCAGCCTGCTGAAATGACTGGAAAATCTTTAATTAAGTAATGATTAAGTCGCTTTGTAGCGAAATTCGATTATAAAATTAGAAAAACGGAAGAATCGTTTACTTGAAAGAGATCGATAATTCAGCGATGATTCCGTCTAAATGAACCTTTAAAAACTTTGTTAAGGAGAGATGAAAAAATGCCATTTATTGTTGATGTTTATGCACGTGAAGTATTAGATTCCCGCGGTAACCCTACAGTTGAGGTAGAAGTATTTACAGAATCCGGTGCCTTTGGCCGTGCTTTAGTACCAAGCGGTGCATCTACTGGTGAATATGAAGCTGTTGAACTTCGTGATGGAAATAAAGAGCGCTACCTTGGAAAAGGTGTTCTAAAAGCGGTTGAAAATGTAAATAACATTATTGCACCAATGCTTGTAGAAGATGGCTACAGCGTTCTTGATCAAGTAGCTGTCGATAAAGCGTTAATTGAATTAGACGGAACTGAAAATAAAGGAAAATTAGGAGCAAACGCTATTCTTGGTGTTTCCATGGCCGTTGCTCACGCAGCAGCAAACTACTTAGATATTCCATTGTATCAATACCTTGGTGGCGTAAACTCTAAACAACTTCCAGTGCCAATGATGAACATCCTTAACGGTGGTGCGCACGCTGATAATAACGTGGATATCCAAGAATTCATGATTATGCCTGTTGGTGCACCAAGCTTTAAAGAAGCACTTCGCATGGGCGCGGAAATTTTCCATAGCTTAAAATCTGTTCTAAAAGGCAAAGGCCTTAACACAGCTGTTGGTGATGAAGGTGGCTTTGCTCCAAACTTAGGTTCAAACGAAGAAGCCTTACAAACAATTATTGAAGCGATTGAAAAAGCAGGTTACAAACCAGGCGAAGAAGTAATGCTTGCTATGGACGTTGCCTCTTCTGAGCTTTACAACAAAGAAGATGGCAAATACCACCTTGCTGGAGAAGGCAAAGTGAAAACTTCAGAAGAAATGGTTGCATGGTATGAAGAGTTAGTAAACAAATACCCAATCATTTCCATTGAAGACGGATTAGATGAAAACGACTGGGAAGGCCACAAGTTATTAACAGAACGTATTGGTAAAAAAGTTCAATTAGTTGGTGACGACCTATTCGTTACAAATACGAAAAAACTTGCTGAAGGTATCGAAAAAGGCGTTGGTAACTCCATCCTTATCAAAGTTAACCAAATCGGTACTCTTACAGAAACATTTGATGCAATCGAAATGGCGAAACGCGCTGGCTATACTGCAGTTATTTCACACCGCTCTGGTGAAACGGAAGACAACACAATCGCTGACATTGCAGTAGCAACGAACGCTGGTCAAATCAAAACTGGTGCGCCATCTCGTACAGACCGTGTGGCGAAATACAATCAATTACTACGTATTGAAGACCAACTTGGTGAAACAGCTCAATACAATGGAATTAAATCTTTTTACAACTTAAAAAAATAATGGAATGAATATAATAAAAGGCATCCATCCCTAGGGATTGGGTGCCTTTTTCAATTTTGTTAAGGCAATTTTTTTATTTCCCCACTTGTTTGGGGAAAGTTGGTGTAAATGATTGATGAGGTTATCTAATTTTCCAGGGTTTAAAAATTTTCCCAACTTAGACAATAAAGGGGACTAAATAAACTTATAGAATTTTTTATGTGTATCCAAAATTAGGGGGGATGAAAATGCGGTTAAAAAGGTTTTTAGCATCAACGAGTTGTACATTAATGTTATTAGGAGGAGTAGGAGGTGTAGTAGAGGCTTCAACTAATGGAAGCAGTGAGCAGGAAGAGATCAAGATTGAACTTGAACAAAAAATTCCAGAAACTGAAGCCTTGAGAGAAAAAACCAAAACTGAGAAGGTAAATCTAAAAAAAGTTGAGAAAGAGCTTAAATGGATGAAGAAACATGCTCCTGAAAAATATGAGCAGGTTATGAACTCCAGTGATACAGTACAAGGTGAATATTCGACACTTTCTTCTAGTAATGCTCTTGGAACCAACGGAGATATTCTAATTACTTATGATAATAAAACTTCTGGATGGAATCATGGCCACGCTGCCATAGTTAGATGGGATAATTCCTATGTAATTGAAGCTTGGCCAAATGCTGGTGTTAGATATTATACTAACAATTGGAAGTCTCGTTTTACCACTTGGAAAGGATTATGGGTATCAGGTGCCGATGGCGCAGATTATGACTATGCAGAGTATTATGCGAGATTACAGCATGGCGATCCTTATAGTGTTGCATATGGGAAGTATCAAGATTCTTACTGGTATTGTTCTTTATTAGTTTGGAAAGCATGGTATCAAGCTGGATTTGATCTTGACGATGATGGTGGTGTTCTTGTGACACCAGGTGATATTGACCAGGATTCACAGACAATTACATTTGCTTCTCGATAAATTTATTTGTATTTTCTTATAATAAGAGCATAATAGTTTAATTTTATGCTCTTATTATTTTCAATGGGAGTGATTACATGAATTTACGATTTAAGAAATTATATATATATATTAGCATTTTTATTGTATTATTTTTTTTTTCATACTTTATTGTCAAAAAAGTGGGATACTTTAATAATCAAACAGATGAGCCGGTATATCAGAGTATGAATATAGAAGAGAAGTTTTTTGACCAAACCAGTAATGGAATTGTTCCCAATGATTTACTTCTTCTTTACTCCCATCCTTTTAATAAAAAATCATATCTATTAAAAACCAAAGAAAAACAAATTGAACATGAAGTTTTAATTGAAGAAAATGGATTATTTTACATTGATGAAAATAGTAATAATAAAAATATTATTTTATGGTCAAATCTTGGCAATTCTCTATTTGAAATTGAACAGGATGGGTATAAGCAAAATAAGGTCGAAATTGGGCAACCTTTAAACTTTATTGTAAAGGAGAAAGACATAGAGATATTATCATTGAATACTAGTACCACAGAAAACTCTATTTTAATTAATATTAGGGGGGAACAGTTTAAATTAATATTTAAACCATTAATAATTAATGCAACCCATGATGAGCAATATATTTATTTATTTGGTGACATTATTGAGGAAGAAAGATCAGTGGTTTATGTTATAAGTAAAAGTTCAAAGCAGGTTATTAAAGAAATTCCTATTAAACAAAATCACGCTAGTGACATGCTGATTTTTAATAATAATTTAGTTATTTCAACTGAAAAAAGGCTAACTATAATTGAGAAAGAGTCCTTTAATGTTGATTATATTGATATAAATAATAAATTATTATCATTTGACCAGCTACATACCTATCATAATAAGCTTTTTGTTAGTTATTATGATAAAGGATATACAGGACTTGTTATATTGGACGAAAATTTTAAGGTACTTAAATATAAAACTTTTAATTTTCCTTATATGAGGGCTAAATTTAATGGAACTTATTTGTATGTTATGTCGCAGGTAACTACGAGTTATAATAAGACGGGACATGGAATAATTGGGGTATTTAATATTGAAAAATTTAAAAAAATTGGACAACTCAAAACACCTGAAAAGGAACACAAGCTTCAAGACTTTTTTATTTTAAAAAAAGGGGATAATTAGTATGGGTCCAACATTAGATACATGGATTTGGGTTATATATTATGGATTTTTCTTTATAACGTTTATAGCCGCGATAGTTGCCAGTGTTGAAAATCTAATTAAACGAAGATATTCGGTCATGACAATTTTATTAATACCTATATTTATAGTGATGGTTGCATTAAATAGTATGAATCGATTAGACCAAAATGAGTGGGAATATTGGTTGACGTCCTTACTTCGTGGGGAATTATGGTCTTGGATATGTTTATTGATGATCCTGTATATCTTTTTTTGGTGGATGTTAATGATCCAATGGCGATTCAATAAAAAGGATAAGGAAATAAAGAACCGTAGTATGTGAGAACAAAAAACTGTCTACCAATACTCGTGTATTGTGAAACCGGTTAGAATATGGTAAATTTAAAATAATGTTTATTGTACGTTCTAGGAGGTGGCCTTTCATGCATACATTATTAATTACCTTATTAGTCATTATAAGTGTTGCATTAATCATTATAGTCTTACTTCAATCAGGTAAAAGCGCTGGTTTATCCGGTGCCATTTCCGGCGGGGCAGAAACCCTTTTTGGTAAGCAAAAAGCGCGGGGAATCGATCTAATATTGCATCGTATTACGATCGTGTTAGCGGTATTGTTCTTCTTGCTTACACTTGCGGTTACGTATTTCGAAATTTAATCATAAAGAGTCAAAACCTGGCCAATAACGCTAGGTTTTTTATTTTGCCTCATAATAAGGCGTTTTAATGGAATGTTCATATCTGGTTTGCTTAAACTAAGGAATAGTGAGATTTTTGGATTAAAGGAGTTTTATTATGAAGATAGCAATGCCAAAACCATTTACTTTTGAAGGAGGAAGTCGTGCGGTGTTATTACTGCACGGTTTTACTGGAAATTCCTCAGACGTTCGGATGCTAGGCCGTTTTCTTGAAAAAAAAGGCTACACTTGCCATGCGCCACATTATAAGGGGCATGGTGTACCGCCAGAGGAGCTTGTTCATACCGGCCCTGAAGACTGGTGGCAAGATGTCATGGAAGGATACCAATTTTTAAAAAATAAGGGCCATGAAGAAATTGCAGTGGCTGGTCTTTCTCTAGGCGGCGTATTTTCTTTGAAATTGGGTTACACTGTACCTATAAAGGGAATTGTAACCATGTGTGCGCCAATGCATATTAAAAGTGAAGAAGTCATGTACCAAGGTGTGCTTCAATATGCCCGGGAATTTAAAAAGCGGGAAGGAAAATCGGACGAGCAAATCGAAAAGGAAATGAACGAGTTTAAAAAAACGCCAATGAATACGTTAAAAGCTCTCCAAGATTTAATTGCGGAGGTTCGTGATAATGTAGATATGATTTATGCACCAACCTTCGTCGTACAAGCCCGTCACGATCACATGATTAACACGGAAAGCGCCAATATTATTTATGAAAATATTGAATCTACGATGAAGGAAATCAAATGGTATGAAGAATCCGGTCATGTCATCACACTGGATAAAGAAAAGGAGCAGCTACACGAGGATATATATACCTTTTTAGAAAAGCTGGATTGGCGTGAATAAAATCCTGAAAAGGAGGGATTAACTTGGAAAATAATATTCAAAAGCATGTCGATCGCCTTTTGCAATTTATGAAGGATGAGACATACAAACCATTGACCGTTCAAGAATTAGAAGAAGCTTTTGGCATTCAGGATTCGGCTGATTTTAAAGATTTTGTCAAAGCGCTTGTTCAAATGGAAGAGAAGGGTTTGGTCGTACGGACACGTGCCAACCGCTATGGTTTGCCTGAAAAAATGAACTTAATTCGTGGCAAATTAACCGGACATGCGAAAGGATTTGCGTTTGTTGTTCCAGATGAGCCAGGAATGGATGATATATTTATTCCCCCAACAGAAACAAATAATGCCATGCATGGGGATACTGTTTTAGTCCGTGTTTCATCTGAAAGTACTGGCCAGCGCCGCGAAGGAAGCATCATCCGAATTATTGAGCGCGGCATCCAACAAATTGTTGGAACGTATGTTGAAAGCAAGAATTTTGGCTTTGTCATACCTGATGATAAAAAATTTACAAGCGATATTTTTATTCCGAAAAATGCTTCTAAAGGAGCTGTTGAAGGTCATAAAGTCGTTGTCAAGCTTACCTCTTATCCAGAGGGAAGAAAAAGTGCCGAGGGAGAAGTCATTTCGATTCTTGGGCACAAAAATGACCCAGGTGTCGACATCCTTTCCGTTATACATAAACACGGTTTGCCGCTTTCGTTTCCAGATGATGTATTAGAGCAGGCGAACCAGGTGCCTGATATCATTGATGAAAGTGAATTGGCGAACCGCCGCGATCTCCGCAATGAGATCATAGTAACGATTGACGGTGCCGATGCCAAGGATTTGGACGATGCAGTTACGGTTTCAAAGTTAGATAACGGCAATTACAAACTGGGCGTACATATTGCGGATGTTAGCTATTATGTAAAAGAAGGAACTCCGATTGATAGGGAGGCGGCAGAGCGGGCGACAAGTGTGTATTTGGTAGACCGGGTGATTCCGATGATCCCTCATCGGTTATCCAATGGGATCTGTTCGTTAAATCCAAAGGTGGACCGATTGGTGTTATCCTGTGAAATGGAAATTAATCCAGACGGCCAAGTAGTATCACACGAAATTTTTCAAAGTGTGATTAAAACAACCGAACGGATGACGTATCATGATGTAAACCGAATCCTTGTCGATAAAGATGAAGAGACCCGTGCAAGATATGAATCGCTTGTCCCTATGTTTGAATTAATGGAGGAACTGGCATCCATTCTCCGCCAAAAACGTATGAAGCGTGGTGCGATTGATTTCGATTTTAAAGAATCAAAGGTCTTAGTGGATGAAGAAGGAAAACCGACCGACGTCATCCTGCGCGAACGTTCTGTAGCGGAACGGCTGATTGAGGAATTCATGCTAGTGGCGAACGAAACAGTCGCAGAGCATTTCCATTGGATGGATGTGCCTTTCATTTATCGTATACACGAAGATCCGAAAGAAGACAAACTGAGGAAGTTTTTTGAGTTTATCACTAATTTTGGCTATATTGTAAAAGGAACGGCCAATAACGTACATCCACGGGCACTTCAGGAAATTATTGAAGAGGTGCAAGGTAAACCAGAGGAGATGGTTGTATCAACGGTAATGCTGCGTTCCATGCAGCAGGCAAAATATGATCCGGAAAGTTTGGGACATTTTGGGTTATCAACCCAGTTTTATACCCACTTTACCTCACCGATTCGCCGCTATCCGGATACGATCGTTCATCGGTTAATTCGCACCTATATTATTGAAGGTAAGCTAGATGAAGAAACACGAGCGAAATGGAACGCTCAGCTTCCAGCCATTGCGGAACATTCATCTAAAATGGAACGCCGTGCCGTGGAAGCCGAACGGGAAACAGATGAATTGAAAAAAGCGGAATTTATGGCCGATAAGATTGGTGAAGTTTACGATGGTATTATCAGCTCTGTGACCAATTTTGGGATGTTTGTCGAACTTCCGAATACAATTGAAGGTCTCGTGCATGTTAGCTATATGACAGATGATTATTACCGATTTGATGAGCGTCATTATGCGATGATTGGTGAGCGGACGGGAAATGTATTCCGAATTGGAGATGAAATTACTGTTCGTGTGGTAAATGTCAACAAAGACGAACGCTCCATTGATTTTGAAATCGTTGGTATGAAAGGAAGCCGCCGCAGGAATAGACCAGATGTGCCGAAGGTCATTAAAACAGGTAGTGATACAAGCAAGCCGCGCCGAAATAAGCAGGGCGCTCGTAACCAAGAAGGCCAACACAAATCGGGCAATGGTAGTAAATCCAAAAAGAAACGCAAATTTTACGAGAACGTTCCAAAATCTAAAAGCACTAAACGAAAAAAACGTCGATAATAATGGAGGGCCAGCTTGCAGGCTCTCTTTTGTTGTTAAGGTTAGGACTGAAAAGCAAACAAGGATTATGTGTTAGAAATCAAAATGGTTAGTTATTTGAGACAAAATGCTAGGATAGAAAATGTCTCTACAACAGCAACCGTTCTCTATCAACTAACTAATTAAAATCATTGTTCTAAAATGACCATTCTGTTAAAATGGACACGTAAACGAGGTGAACATCATGCCAAAAGGTGAAGGAAAAGTAATCGCCCAAAATAAAAAGGCATACCATGATTATTTTATCGAGGAAACATACGAAGCTGGCATTGTCCTTCAAGGTACTGAAATCAAGTCGATTCGCGCAGGTAAAGTGAACTTGAAAGATTCTTATGCCCGAATTCACAATGGAGAAGTATTCCTTATTGGTATGCATATCAGTCCGTATGAACAGGGAAACCGTTACAACCATGATCCATTAAGAGACCGCAAGCTATTGCTGCATAAACGTGAAATTCTGAAACTGTATGGTGATACAAGAGAAGCAGGATACTCTTTAGTTCCATTAAAACTTTATTTAAAAAATGGTTTTTGCAAAGTGTTGCTTGGTCTTGCCAAAGGTAAAAAGAACTACGATAAACGGGAAGCCTTAAAGCAAAAAGAAGCGAAACGTGAAATCGAGCGTGCTTTTCGCGAGCGTCAAAAAATGTAAATTGTAAGTTTGGTGTTTCTTACAGATACTTACAATTGAAAAATATCGATGATGTTGTTATAATAAACTTGTCGCTAAGATGAGTGACATAAACTTAGCTCAAAAACTTCATGCCAGTTTCCGAAAACGTCTTTAATTATTATCATGGGGACGCTACGGATTCGACAGGGGTAGTTCGAGCTTAAGTTGCGAGTCGAGGGGATCGGCCTCGTAAAAACGTCAAAGCCAATAACTGGCAACAAACAACTTTCTTTAGCTGCCTAATTTAACGCAGCTGTTCGCCCCTCCATCGCCTGTGTGGTAGGGTAGCGGACTCATCGATAGCAGGCTACGCCGGATTCCACCGCCTGAGGATGAAGGAAGAGAACAATCAGGCTAGCTGATCGGACGCCTGTCGATAGGCAAAAGACTCAGCGAAACTGAATATATCGACTACACTCGTAGAAGCTTAAGTGGCGATATCTTTGGACGCGGGTTCGATTAATGATTAGTCGCCTTATGTGGTAACACATAAGTGAAAATCCGGCTTTATCGGTGAAACCTAAGTCACTTGAAAAAAGTGATATGGCAATGCCGAGCGGTATGTGGAGTAATCCAACAGCCGTGTATCGACTCATAGGCTGCCACAATAAGGTGGTAGTACTAGGATGCGAAATTTCTACCTAATGAGGTAAATTTATGTTTCGCATAATACGCCGGAGGACCTGTTCATGCACAGGTTCAAGATATAGTCAGTGCCATTGCGAAAGCATGGAAACACACGTCCCGCCGTCTCCACCATACATAAAGTTGAATCAAATTGCTAAAACGGTAATAGCTTCTGAAAATAATAATGAATTAGGATAAAATCAAAAAAGGTGGATTATCGTCTCAGACACGATGAACCACCTTTTTTATATAATATCGTATTTATTTTTCGTGATTATCATCAATTATTCCTTTTGTTGATTGTTTAAATTCCCTAAGTGTAGATCCAAATGCTCTTCCAATTTCAGGTAGTTTGGAAGGGCCAAATATAATAAGAGCTAGCATTACAATGAGTATTAAACCTGGAATTCCGATGTTTTGTAGCATAGTTTCCCTCCTAATATATCTTTTGTAATTCTTCTTTGAACCACCATTTCTACTATTGATTCAGGTAACAAACTCGTTAATATCAATTTCCTTACCAAGATTTTTTATCCTTGATTAAACTTAATGATTGTGGTAAATCTCGGACGATAGTTCTGATTGAAATATAATTTTAAGATCATACTTTTAATTAGATTCGATACTTTTTCTAAATCAAATATTTATACAGAATAGTCAAAATGAAATTTGTTTATCTGTGCGAATCGAAACCTTTCTTAATTAATTTAACACCAATTAGTACTTAAAATTTAACAAAAAGTGATGTAAAGTACATGAGTAATATTCCGATTGTAAAACTAGCGAAATTCAGCCACGAAACGAAAGGTTCATTATTCTTTTTGTGATCTTCCATAAGCATTTTGGAAATGACGAAGATTACCTGTAATATTGCACCTGCACCAATACCTAAAAATACTGCACCCCAAATGGGTGAAAAGATAAATCCACCGAACCAAGTTCCTAAAATAGCAGGTGCACCTGCAATCGTGCCTAATAAAACAAATTGGCTAATCTTTGGTTTAGTTTTTAATAATAGGGCAGCAATTCCTATCCCCTCTGTAATATTATGAAGAGTAAAACCTATTATTAAAAACGTACCTAATGCTGCTTCACCAAGTGCAAAAGAAGAACCAATCGCCAATCCTTCACCCAAATTATGAAGTCCAATCCCTGTTGCCATTAATAAAGCAATTCCTAGTGGTGAATATCCATTGCGTTTTTGCTTTTGTTGTTGGTACTGGTCAAAGCCAATCAATAGGAGAAAAGAAAGGACGGTACTAATAATTACTACCATGTTTCCTTGGAAGACAGATGGTGCTTCTGCTCCAATTTCAAAACCATCAAATAACGTTCCAAAAAATAAGAATAGGAGGAGACCAATTGTAAGTGCAAGAATGGCATTAATCGAGCTTTTCTTTAAACGCTTCATAAATGGATACCATAAAAGTCCTAGAGTAATCGGAACAATTCCAACATAAAATCCTATTAATCCGTAATTTAGCACATTATCCCAAGAAAATTCAGGAGTTAATGTTGCTGCATCAATGACTGCCTCTGTTATAATTCCATTTTCAGAGATGAAAAGAATGGTATGGGGGTCACCCTCAACCCATGGATAATTAATTTTTACCCTAGCATCTTCAAAACGATTTAGTGTTGTATCTGGTGTCATTGAAAAAGTCCATACTGAATCATCAACAATTACTTGAGAAATTTTCAAAGTTTCTGGGCCAGTATTACTTACATCTATCTCAAATCCTGAAGGTACAATTTTAATCCGTTCAACATTCAACACTTCAATGGGAGCAGCAGGATTCTGTTTAATGCCAGCTCCATTTTTTAACACCCATCCCAATACCAATAGTAAAAGAACTAGTGGAATTAGTAGGGCAATAAACCATTTTGATTTCCTCATTATTTGCACTCCCCTCTATTCAACCTCAAAGAATCCCATCCAACCAAGCTCAGCAAATTCACTAACATGAGCATGAAACATATATTTTCCTTTGTATGGAAAACGGACTTCAATAATCCCGCGTTCACCCTGACATTGCATGATGGTGTCTGTAAACTGTGATGGGTTTTCATTTCTACCTGTTGGAATATAGGTAAAATAGTTGCCGTGTAAATGAAAAGAGTTTACTAAATCAAATTCCGTTAAATTGCTTAAATAGATTCGTACAAGCTCATCCCTCTTGACTTTGATGGGATGGTTCATAAAGGCAAATGCGTAACCATTCACCGTATAAAATTCATTAGCACCGTCTAGGTCCAAGTCAAAACCATTCATAACCATATTCAATTCTAAAGCTGGTTCCCTAGGTGTCTTTGGATCAATAATAAAGTTTCCGTATAACCCTTTGTGAATATGTCGGGCCAGAGGAAGAACATGGCAATGATATAGTTGTAAACCATACGGCCTTGCTTCAAATTCATAGGTGAATGATTGACCTGGGGCAATAGGTGTTATTCCGTCCATATCAGGTGGATGAATACCGTGAAAATGGATAGAGTGGGGGTGACTTCCTTGATTAATAAAATGAAACCGTAAAAGATCCCCTTCGGTACAGCGAAATGTTGGCCCTGGAATGGTCCCATTATAAGTCCACCCAGGAAATTTAATTCCTTTGGCAATTTCAATTTCCTTATCAACAGCTACTACTTGATATTCCCTTAGTGTTCGGCCGTCTGAAAGTTTTGAAACTTTTCCGTAGTCAAATTCTGTAAGGAGACGTTCAGCCATCATATAGCCTTCAGTTTTTGTTGTTTCATGCATGTTTGTGTGATTTCCAGAGTGATTTGATTGATGATTTTCCGCATGAACTACATTTGAAAACGGTGCTATTTTATTTAGATAAATACTTCCTGCGATACCAAGTGCACCAGTAGTTCCAATTTTTAAAATATCTCGCCGAGAAATTTTTTTTTCTGCCATTTTTTTACCTCCTCTTAAAAAGTTTCCCTAATCCAAAACTATTTTTATATGCCAATACTTTATGACAAGGACAATCTTTTTGTCAATAACCAAATGCTATTTTTTATATTCAATTACTAATCTAAAGTTCAAATAATTATTTGAATGTTTTAATAAACAAAGATATGAATATGGAGGAGCAATCTTTGAAATAAGAAGATGTATGTGAAGGAACCTGTGTGGAAAGTAATAAGGTCAAGCATGTGAACAAACTTTATCGCAGCAACAATGTCTGAAGCACATATATTTAAAGTTATCTGATGACACTAGAATAAAAATCACTCTTGTCTTAAGTGAAGAGGATGAATTGTATGTATTCGATGTAGCAAATATAGTAGGCAGTATTTAATAGGTGGTTATCTTATTTTTTAAGTTGAATTAAAGAATTAATCAGTTTAGAGATTACTATGAAAAGCTTGATGACCATTGCTATCATGGGTGCAGCATTTATAGGGGAATCGGGTTAAGGTGCAGTCGTTGTTATCCTATTAGCTATTAGTATATCTCTTGAAACATATTCGATGGATAAAGCCTGTAAGTCTACCGTTTTGGATGAGAAGGGTGCACCGATTCATGAAAAAGGTGTAGTATCCGTAAAAAGAGGTATACTTATTAGGTTTACCTTGTCAATACACCAGAGGGTCTGCATTACTCCAAGGTGTAGAGATAGATGCAGAGTATTTATACAAACGATTTTAAACACGAATGCAAGTCATTGGATACCTTTACAAGAATATAATGTACAAATGTATATTGTGGAGGAATATTATGACTGAGGCATTTCAATGGAGTTTATATATATTCGCTTTTATCTTTTTAGGCACCTTATCAGGTGGACTCGCCGTAATTATAATAAATAAAGTTTTTCATAAAAATTCTTTTTATCTAAATTTATTTTAGCAGGAATATTGGGACTTGATTTGATTCCAGAATTAATGACTAACTACCGACCAGTTGGAATAATGGCAGGAATATCTTTGGGTATTTTTTTATGTTCTTAATGGATAGATTTTTACATACCAACAAATACGCTCAAATCGAATATTCTGAAACGTTTATATTGTTATCTCTGGCATTATTATTTCATAGCCTCCCTACTGGTATTGCGTTAGGATTAGATTTTCAAGGTGACCATTTTCAAGATTCTGCTTTACTAGTTGCCATATTAATTCATCATTTTCCAGAAGGAATGGTAATGATGGTTACTGTTTTATATTCTAGGATGAAGGTAAATGTCTTTTTGATTTTTTGTTTTCTACTTTCTCTAGGAGTAGGTATAAATACTTATTTAGGAATAGCCTTTGATTTTCAATCTATTAAACTTAAGACAATGTTTGTGGGAATCGCAATTGGAACATTGGGGTATGTAACCTTTTATGAAGTATTGTGGAAGGAGTTAAAAGAGCATTTAACAATAAAAATGTTTATTGCTGCAATGTTAGGTATCTTATTTTTAAGGTTTTATCTAGCATTAAATAGCTTTGCTCATTAATTATACGTATGGGTTCATACGTTTTTCTTTATTTTAACCGCTGCTTCGAAGATTGCTTTTTTATATTTGTTGAAAGTATTTAAAAAGAATATTTCTATTGCTTAGTGAGAGCCTATAAATTGTTTAGACAAATTATAAGGAGGAATTTATTCATGTCTCACTTCTCAGATCATCATCATACAGGAGATGTCGTAAAGGAATCAGGTATGTATATAGATGCAGGTGGAACCAAGAAAAATCTTCACCAAGGAGAAACATTTCCAAATAGCCCTGTTACAGGGAAGGCAACAACTTGGACCCACGCTAGTCACACACATAGAACTGGAGATACTGTAATGGAATCAGGACATTACATAGATTCAGATGGGGATCATGTAGTGCTTCAACAAGGAGAGAAGTTTCCAGCTTGCCTTAAAACTGGAAATTCAGTTACTTGGACGCATGAACAGTAAAAATAATTATTTTTAACAACCTAAATTGTCCTTATTTGTATTTCCTAAATTCATTGGAAGTTCAGCTTTCACCTATCATCACCTTTATCAATAATTATTTGTTAAAAAGCAGAAGAAACTTAAGGGAGTTCTTCTGCTCTTTTTTTGGGTATAGACCAGTTGATTATAATAGATAAATTAAAGAAAAAATCATTGAACATTATAACGCTAATAGAAAAATCATGGAATCTTAACCATGATTTTTCTCTATAATAAATGTTTCCTCATCCATCTTTTCCCCATTAATTCACTTCATTACAATTCCTATTTCAACATATATTATCAAGTTCCTTAATCTATAGTGGTCACTGCCCATTTGCAAATGGTTTGACACACATATTAGAAACCACTAATATGATAGCAACAAAACATATTAGTACTGTCTAATATTAAGGGGGTAAAAATGCTAAAAGTTGATATGGATACGAAGATGAAATTTTTAAGCGGTTTTTCGAATAAAATCAGAGTTCAAATACTTGAGTGTATAAAAGATGATGAAAAAACAGTTTCCCAAATTGTTAACGAATTAAATGGCAATCAATCAAACATTTCGCAGCATTTGGCGTGCTTAAAAGGTTGTGGGCTTGTTGTGAGTAGACAAGAGGGGAAATATGTTTATTACCGTGTACGTAATCAACTCGTTCGTGATTTATTAACAATGATTGATGTGGTACTTGAAGATGTAAAAAAAGATGTCGAATGCTGTGAACGTCATATCGAATAGAGGTAATTAGAATGGCTGAAAAATGTTGTGGATCAATTAAAGCGATTGAAAAACATAATGAAATCAATTGTTATAGTAGTGATTTACCCGCGGATACCGTCCATCAATTAGAAAAAACAAGCTGTTGCAGTATTGAACAACAGACGAACGAGAACATCCCAAAACCTCTTCCATCTAATGAATCCTTTGAGTACAGGATTTACGGGATGGATTGTAGTAGTTGTGCAAAAAGCATAGAAAACCATTTAAACACCCTTCCTTTTGTTAAATATGTTAGCGTAAATTTTTCTACTGGAAAAATGAAGATTGAACATACAGGTAAAGTAGAAGTTATTATTTCAGAGGTTTCTAAAATTGGCTATAAGGCTTCATTACTAACGAAAAATCAATCTTTACAAAACAGCAAAAATAAAAGCGAAAGTGCTCCCGTTATTCTGTCTGGTATTCTGATCGCTCTTGGTTTTATCGGCTCATTAAGTGGGGTATCATCACTATTGTCCACATTTGTTTACACCATCGCAATGGGGATCAATGGGTATAAGCCTGTTAAAAGTGCCTATTATGCAATCAAAAGTCGTTCGCTTGATATGAATGTACTCATGTCTATCGCTGCCATTGGAGCTGCTTTCATCGGCGAGTGGCTGGAAGGGGCTACTGTTCTTTGGTTATTTGCCATTGGGAATTATCTACAAACAAAGTCCATTGAACGTACTAGAAATTCGATACAAAATCTGATGGATTTGGCTCCCCCAGAAGCTTGGGTCCAAGTTGGAACAAAAATTATTAAAAAACCTGTTGAGGAAATATCAGTTGGGGATATAATCATTGTTAAACCGGGTGATAAAATTCCATTAGATGGTGAAATCATACATGGAGCATCTAGTGTTAATCAGGCACCAATCACAGGGGAATCCATTCCTGTTGATAAGGAAATCGGTGATACTGTATATGCTGGGACAATCAATGAACATGGGTCCCTTAAGATTAAGGTTACCAAGGTAGTTGAAGATACAACCATTTCTAAAATTATTCACTTAGTCGAAGAAGCACAGGAACAAAAGGCACCAACTGAAGCATTTGTTGATAAATTTGCAAGTGTTTATACCCCTGTTGTGTTTATCCTCGCATTAGCTATTATCCTATTTCCCCCACTAATTGGATTTGGTACATGGGGAGAATGGTTTTATCGAGGACTAGAACTATTAGTTGTAGCTTGCCCTTGTGCTTTAGTCATATCTACGCCTGTTGCCATCGTGTCGGCAATTGGTAACGCAGCAAAGAATGGTGTTTTAATTAAAGGTGGAACATTTTTAGAAAAAGCAGGTTTGATCACCGCCATTGCATTTGATAAAACAGGAACTTTAACGGAAGGGAAACCAAAGGTAACAGATGTCAAGGCTTTACATGGATCAGAAAAAGAATTACTATCAATTGCCTTAACACTAGAAGAATATTCTACACACCCTATTGCCCAATCCATTGTGAACTATGCAAATAATAAAGGAATTCAATCTAAAAATGGGGATATGTTCAAAAATATTGTTGGCAAAGGGGTGCAAGCGACAATTGAAAATGAGGTTTACTATGCCGGTAATGTAAAGTTATTCGAAGAAATGAATGTCTCTTTAGTAGATGTAAATCAATTTGTACAAGAATTACAAAATAAAGGCAAAACGGTTGTTATGATAGGTACAAAAAATCAACTGTTCGGGATGATTGCCGTTTCAGATACTATACGAGAAAATTCAGTATCTGCTTTACAATTATTAAAACAAAGTGGCCTTAATCAAACAGTCATGTTGACGGGTGATAATGAAGCTACAGCAAAACAGATTGCGGAAGAAGCTAATGTAAATCGTTATTTTTCAGGATTATTACCAGAAGATAAGGTAGATGCCATAAAGAAATTACAAAAGGAAGGCCATAAGGTAGCAATGGTTGGAGATGGGATTAATGATGCCCCGGCCCTTGCAACCGCAGATTTAGGTATTGCCATGGGTGGGGCAGGAACCGATACGGCAATGGAGACAGCTGATATCGTTTTAATGGCGGATAATCTTGAAAAACTTCCACATACAATGAAGTTAAGTAGAAAAACATTAACCATTATTAAACAAAATATTTGGTTCTCGATCATTATTAAACTCATTGCATTAATCTTAATCTTTCCGGGCTGGCTAACACTTTGGTTGGCTGTTTTAAGTGATACAGGTGCTGCACTAATCGTTATATTAAATTCAATCAGATTGTTAAAATTTAAAGGATAGTAAATGAAAGAGATGGTTCTGATATAGACCATCTCTTTCATCATATAAAATATTTTAATTTTACTAACCTACCCCATTGGTCCTCCAGGCCATACGCCGCTGGGCAGGGGGCTTCCGCTTTTCCAATAAGATAAAAAAATATCATTTGACTTCGAGAATTGTCTAGCTCCAGCCCCCTAGCGGCGAGACGCCTTCAGTCTCCGCCCTACGATAAGTCAACATCGAATCACCTGCGGTTCTTCGTGTTTCCTATATCTCAGTTGGAGACCTCCAAGCCATACGCCGCTAAACAGGGGGCTTCCGCTTTTCTGATTACTTCTCCAATGTAGGTAATTCTCGTTGTTTTCCACCATGATCTAAGCTTATTTTTACTTTTAATTGACGAATGGTATCTTTTTTTAAAGGGATTTTTCCACCCTGCTGGACCTTTTTCCAGGCATTCACGTTTTTGCGATAAGCCGTTTCTGACAAATGATAAATATCTACATCCTTGGTTAGGGCCTGTTCATAGGTATATAAGATATCCTTTTTTAACTCTTTTTCAATTAAAGATGTTAGAGTGGTTAGTGGGACAGGTTTGACAATATGGTCAATAACAGCATTGGCTTTCACTTTGATATCAAATTGAATCTCTTCTCCTTTTACAACGGGCTTAATCTTTGCCTTAACATCTGTGATTAACATATCAATGGTTGAATCCTTATATTTTACTGTCACTCCTCCTCTTTTCATCTTATTAGTCATCCACTGAACGCCTTTCACGTTTTTACCGGTGAAATAACCTTTTATATTATCTTTGGTCACAACCGCAATTCCATCCATACTAATGGAATCATGGTGTTTTACATCGGTCAGCCAATTTTTGTTATTGATACTAATAAGAGGTACATTCGCTTCGTGTCCCGGTTCATGAATCCAAATAAGTAACCTTCTCAAATCGACTGGCTCAATAAAGGAGAATTGTTCATAGGCTGCTGTAGGGTCACTTATTTTAGAATAACCAGTGGACATTCCAAGCATCGGTATGTTTTTAAATATTCTAGAAAGTGGATCTTTCGTGACATATACCCAAATCCGGTAACTTGTCTCGCGGTAACGGTCCAGTATATCAATGATAGATATGATTCCACCATGTTTCATTGCCTCTTCACTAAAAATAAGAAAGGAAAGATGGCCCCAAAATATACGTCTCTGGGTACTACGGTATAAGTTAAAGACGGCTTCATCCACGGTTTTTCCCTTTGCATGACCTACTTCCACTTTTACTTCGGAACTACTGCCGACTACCTCGTTTTTTGCCAATAATCCCAAATTTATAATTTGTAAATAGGCGATATAGTCCCCATCCTTATAATCAATTCCCATCCCATATACATAAACCATCCGTTCTGGCTCATTTGTATCCCAGCATCCACTTAGCGGTAATATCAATAATAACATCATTAAAATTATTCTGATCTTCACTCGGAATTTCCCCCTCTACTAGTGGGGTCCTTCGGATTTGTATTAAGCGGTCTTGTCATATTTTTTCTTTCTGGCAAACGAATAATCGTTTTCAATTCATTGAAGGCATCTAATCTAGTTGCAATTCCTAAATAAGGAACACCAAAGATTCGAATATTCGCCATATAGATACCAACGAGAAAAATGGATAGGAAAAATCCGAAAAAGCCGAAGAACGATACAAAAATGACGACAATAAAACGAACTAAGGAAATGGTACCAGCTAAAGATTGGTTTAATAAAGTAAAGGTAGCAATAGTCGAACCTGCAATCACAACCAAGGTTGCCGGACTTGATAACCCAGCTCTGATGGCTGCATCTCCAATGATTAACCCGCCAATTACACTTAATGTTTGCCCGATAGCCATGGGGAGGCGCATACCAGCTTCTCTAAATACCTCAAATAACAAAAGCATTAATAGAACTTCAGCAGCGGTTGAAAGTGGAACACCTCTTCGAGATTCCACAATGGTTGCTAAAAAGGTAAGTGGAATCTGATTTTGATGAAAAGAGGTCAATGCTACCCAAAATCCAGGAAGAAATGCGGCAACAGAAACGGCAACAATACGCATAATTCGTTGAAAGGAATTAAAGGCATACGAGAATTCCTTATCTTCCCCACTTTTTAAGAGAAAAAACAAATTAATAGGTGTAATATAAGCATAGGCAACACCATCGATCAAAATAATAAATCGACCGTTTAATAGTGATTGCGCAGCATAATCCGGTCTTCCCGTATAAACATAGCGCGGGAACAAGTTGTAAGGATTATTGTTGATCAGTTCTTCCAATTGGGTGCCACTGAAAAGTCCATCAATATCTATGGCTGATATTTTATCCTTAATTTGCTGAAGGATTTCTTTATCCGCTATATCATCAATATGTAATATAGCGACTTTTGTTTTTGTTCTTCTCCCTACTTCCAGTGTATCAATCATAAGAGAAGTCGTTCTTAGCCGTTTTCTTATTAGAGCAATATTAACGGTTATATCTTCAATAAAGTTGTCCCGTGGTCCTAGAATCGCCACTTCCGTTTTTGTTTCTTCTGGTTTCCGTTCTGGTCGGTCAGAAATATCAATCGAAAACATTCTTTCCTCAAAACTGAAGGATAAAAATAATTTTCCTGCAAACAGTTCAGAAATAGCTTGCTCCTCTGTTTCAATGACGCTAATGGTGGGAAGATGAAGCTTTTCTAAAATATCCCTTTTTGTCGGCTGTTTGTTAGCCTGAGAAAAAAAGGTTTCCAAACGGTTAGGAATTGTTGTGTATAGGAAGTCACTACTAATCAATCCCGTACAATAAATTAGCGTCACCTTGTAAGGTTCAAAGTAAAAGGGGACAAATTTCACATCACTACTATGACTAAATAACTCTCGAAGCCTTTCTTCATTTGGACAATTGGCAGGGGAATTCTCTTGAGTTATTTCATCATCTGCTATCCCATGTCTGTTATTGGTATTATGCTTATTCAAATGCATTTTTTGACGCTCCTTTTCTTTTTGACAACCATGCTACAATAACCACAAGCAACAATAATAAACTTAAGGAAGCCCAAAACATGGCAGGCAGAAAAACCTTATTTACCAACATGGAAAATTTTAAATCGCTAATTGGAATCATAGTTAAACCGATAACGATTGGGACAAGAATGAATAAAAAAATATTTTCAGTCTTTCGCTTTTTAAACGTAAATACTTCCCTAGTCATAAATAATAAGAAAGATAAACGAATAAATATTCCTGCAAGCCATTGATAGATGGATAAGAAATCGACATGTTCCACAAAGTGTCCAAGATAGACAAGCCCCCATTCTTCATAAGCAGGAAACCTTTGTTTGGATGCTTCCTCTACACCAAATTCTGTAATTGCCCCAATGAGAGGCCCTAAGGTCAATCCGATTAATATGAAAGAGATGATCGCAAAATGTTTGAATTTAAATGGCGTTTTGATTTTATGCTGAATAAAAAGAAAGAAAATTAACTCAATCATTCCGGAAGCTGGGTATATTAGACTTTTTATAACAGGAGAAAATCCATGTTCTAAAATAGGCGTTAAAAGTTTATAATTTTTAACTTGTAAATTAGCAAAAGCAACAAAAAATCCGAGAATAGTGATAAAAAACAGTAAAATGTAATTAAGTGAATTAATGGTTCGAAGGCTTGTAACTGCAAGGAGACTGCAGATTAAGCATAGAATCAGAGTCAAAACAAATGAAGGTGTCTCTGGCATAAAAACAATTTTTACCCAATCAATGGTTTCCTTTAACGACATTGAGAGTAATAAAACTAGATATACGATGACAATCAATCCAATGAAAACGGATAATGATTTTCCTGCATGAGAGCGAAGCCATTCAAAAAGTGACTCATTTCCGAGCTTCTTCCGAATATACAAAAAAAGGGGAATCACCCCAAATGTTAAGAGAAAAATGATGATAACACTGATCCAGGCATCACGGCCAGCCGTCTGAATTAACGGAGAAATAATAAAGACGTGGTTATTAAAACCAATGACCGTCATAAATAAAAGGATTAATTGAAGCGATGTAATGGAATCTGACTTATTAATAAGTCTCGCCTCCTTATGGAAAAAACATGGTTATTCTGCTATTAAATTTTCCATAAGTATCTTAAAGTATGTACCATTCATTTGGTTTGGAAGGAAAGAGGCACGATTGGAGAGGATGAACAAGAAAAATACAAAAAGGGGGCTGTCTAAAAAGTCCATTTAAGAGAAAAATGAACCCAAATTAAAAACCCAAGAATGTTGATTTAACAGCATTCTTGGGTTTTGCTTTTATAAAGATTTCGGCTGATATACCACTTTCCGGACAGCCCCTTTCATTAATGAGGCAATTGATTGTTCTGATTCAATGGTTGATTCATGTTCATACCAGTCGCTTGAGACATACCTTGGGCTGGTGCATAGGCATTCATCATTGCCGTCATATCCTCTTGCGCAAGCTGTGGAACTTGGTAATAGTGATGCTTGTTCATATAAATAGAAAGTTCATAGCCCATTTCAATACAGTTTGGCACAGAGTCGGCTAGTACGCGACGAACAACGGGATTGGTCGTTTCCAACGCAGCCATTGTCTTTGCAGTAGCTCCTGCTTTACAGTGAGCAAGCATTGAGCTGGCGATAAATTCGTCAGAAATCTCCGTCATGTTTTGCATTGGTTTTTTCGGTTGAGATGGTTTCATTCCGTAAACAAAATCATTGTCTTGCTTCATTTTATAGCTCTGGGTAGGTACGGTTGGGTCCTGTCCTGTCTTAAAGCATTCGAGAGTGGTGTTATATTCTTGTTGCATAAATTGATATTGTCGGGTTAGGATATCACGTAATTCCGGATCCTTTACGTACTGCATATACATCAGATAATGGTTCATTGTTTCAATGGAACCAGATAACACCTCATGCACATCAAACATTTCATGACCGCCATGATTCATTTGCTGCGGTACTGCTCCAGTATGCATATTTTGGTGCATTTGCCCAGGCTGATTTTGATTCTGCATCATCATGATCTCCTCCATCATTTATTAGTTGGCATAACCATCATTATTTTGTATCAAGGATAGAGCATTATTCATAAAATCGGAGGAAGGAGAGGCTGATTGAGAATCAGGTTCCAAATTTTATTATGAAGGAATGGATGTTAAGAAATTATGATCTGGTGTAAAGTGGAGAGAATCAGAAGAAAAATGAGGCTACTTAAAACAGAAAGCACCCACTTTCCCTTCGGGATACGAATCGTTGTGAAGAAAATGGAAGCAAGTAAACTAAACCACATAATAATGGTTAACAGGATGAGGATGTTTATGATGACATATGGAAACAGTCCTGCATAAACCAATCCCCCGATGATGAGGCTTAAGAGTATGGGGGTAAGTATGTCTAAGTTTCTTCTAATTACTGGAACAGAATTTTGCTGTAGTGATTTTTCGGAAAGGAGGGGATAGATGAAAAATGGAAGTGCTAGTCCAAAGCAAATTCCAGTGATCAAGCGACGGACATTATGGCTATTAAATAGATGAGCATAAGAACCTAAACCATCGATGATCAATGGCAACATTAATAATAGAAGAAAAAAACTCATTTTGATGGTTGGAATAGTAATGGAAGATTTCCTTTTCACTATATATAAATATAGGCATGTTGATAAGATTCCTATGTAAATCCCTGTGCAGCGAGCACAGACGGATAATGGTTTTTCAGACACAAGGAGTGATCGCTCCTCCAGTTGATGACAAATAGCCCTTCCCAGAAAATGCATGATCTCCTCGAGCAAAAAGTATCACTCCTTTATTAAAAAGCACTTAGGATTTTTTTTAAAACTTAATTAATACCCGGTCATGAATGCTGGGGCAATAGAAAATGTGGATAATGCAATCCAGCAGATACAACTTAAGACCATAGACACAATACTAATAATTAAACAGGTTCGACCGGTGATTTTCTTCTCTAAATCTTGTTGATCATTCATCCAAATAATCCCAATAATAAGACCCACAATTGGTATGAAAAACGATAAAATGTAAAGTAATGCTTTCAGTCCTCCCGACAATTGGCTTACACCCCCAAAGTTAGGATAACAGCACGGAATTTTTTTGATTTGAAAATCCATACTAAGTGATATGTATGTCGACTTATCATAAAATTTGCCTGTCTTCTTTTTGGAAATTTTTGAGTGATTTATTTCCAATTTTTATTAAATATACGATAAAATAAGAAGAGAGAATTGTAGGAACTTGTCTAAAAATCTATGAATCTGACATATTTTTTAATAGAATTGTAATATTTTTGATAGAAAAGTAACATTTTTTGGATGAAATCGTCTATAATGAAAAAAGAAATAAATCATCGAAGAGGGAATAAAGAATGAGGAGAAAAAATCGGAGAAGAAAGGCATATATTTTCTATATCGTATTTGGGCTAATGTTTGCAGCCATTTTTGTGACGAATTATTTTCAGGCAAATGCTCAAAACAATTCTTCCAATCAAACAAACAATAAATCTATTAGTCATGAAAAGCTTTCTCAACAGGTGAAAGGGGATAAACAAGAGAAAGAAATGACTCAGAAGCAGTTAGAAAAAGCAACGGCTTGGAGAAATGAGCAAGAGAAAAATAAAAAGCTTGATTCTACTTCAGAAAAAACTGCTGCAGCACAACCTGCTACCACTACTCCTTCTACAACATCGAATCAGGAAACCAATTCAAATGCATCAAATTCTCAAGCATCAACACAAGAGAATAATGAAAAAACCGTTTATCTTACATTTGATGACGGGCCTGCGGCATTTTCCGATGAAATTATCGCCCTATTAGAACAATATCAGTTTGATGCAACGTTTTTTCTGATTGACGGGAATATTCGAAAATATCCTGATGCAGTGAAATTGATGGTTCAATCTGGATCAGCGGTTGGTCTGCATAGTGTCTCTCATGATAAAGATTTATTTTATGCATCTGCTAGTTCAGTATTAGGCGAATTAGAACAAAATCGACAGACGTTATTGGAAATCTCCGGTATTAATTCGTTTTTAATGAGAACCCCATATGGTAGTGTCCCACATATGAAAGAGGATTATAAACAAAAAGTGAAGGAAAACGGATATATCATGTGGGATTGGAATATTGACAGCAAGGACTGGTATTATAAGGATGGAAGGTATGTCGATACAGTTATTCAGCAAATAGAGGCAAAAGGCGATAATGGTGGACCGTTCGTCATCCTCCTTCATGAGAGAAAAGAGACGCTAAAACATTTGCCGCGTCTGCTTGAATATTTATCTACAAAAGGATATGTAGGGAAAGCTATTGACCCTTCTATGGAACCTGTCCAATTTTAACCAGTAGTTTAACAAAGGCAAACTATCCGAATGTTTGTTATAATGAAACTATGATTTTTCTCTTATATATTTTATCGAAAGTAATGGGGTCTGATACTTGCCTATGATCAATAAATTATTACAAAGCAGCGGTTTTAAAAGAATTATGATATTTGTTTTCATCGCGATTGCGTTATATGCAATGCGGTCGATGATTAATCTTATTTTATTGACGTTCATTTTTACTTTTTTAATGGATCGATTGGTTCAGTTTATTGAAGGGAAAATTCCTTTAAACCGGAGACTATTGGTTGTCATTTCTTATGCGAGTATTGTCGGATTATTGTCGTATGGATTAGTGATGTATCTGCCGATGATTTATGGTGAGATTACCGCTTTAATCAGACAATTGACGGCATTTTACACCGCAAAACATGATAATATTGTCTTGAATTATATTGTAGAGCGAATTGAAGATATCAACATTTCCAGCTATTTGGAGCAAGGTGTCACCTATGTATTGAAGTACTTTACAGATATAAGCGCTATTAGTTTACAGGTTCTACTTGCGCTATTATTAAGTTTGTTTTTTCTATTAGAAAAACCGCGTTTAGTGGAATTTACTCGTAAATTTAAAACGAGCAAAGTGTCATCGATTTACGTGGAAATTGAGTTTTTTGCGCAAAAATTTGTAAGAACGTTTGGTAAGGTAATTGAAGCACAGTTGATCATTGCTGTTGTCAACTGTATTCTGACGACACTTGCATTGTGGCTGATGGATTTCCCTCAGCTCGGAGGATTATCCATTATGATTTTCCTTTTGGGCTTGATTCCCGTTGCAGGGGTAATCATTTCGATGATTCCGCTGACGATTATTGCCTATAGTATCGGCGGTTTTATCAAAGTTGTATATGTCTGTATTGCGATTTTAATTATTCATGCCATTGAGGCTTATATATTAAACCCAAATTTGATGAGCTCAAAGACCAATCTGCCTGTTTTCTATACTTTTATTGTGTTGATTTTTTCAGAACACTTCTTCGGCATTTGGGGACTAATCATTGGTATCCCAATATTTGTCTTCCTCTTGGATGTATTAGAAGTTACGGAAACAAAAGAAACCGTTAAGTGAAAAGCCCTCGCACAGGGCTTTTTTGTATTCGTAAGTATAATTTTGACTTCGAGAAGGAAGCCTATACCACGTTGGGCAGGGGACTTTCGCTTTTCAGAAGATAAGAAAATATCTTGTTGCCTTCGGAAATTGTCTAGCTCCAGCCCCCTAGCGGCGAGACGCCTTCGGTCTCCGCCCTACGATAAGTCAACATCGAATCGCCTGTTGGCTCTTCGTGTTTCCTTTATCTCAGTTGGAGGCCACCACAAAGAAAGCTCCGGCAGCATCATCATCGCACGACCGAAAGCGATAACTTTTGGGAGGAGGCTATACGCCGCTGGGCAAGGGGCAACCGCTTTTCCGGTCAGATAAGAAAATATCTTTTCGACTTCGAGAATTGTCTAGCTCCAGCGCCCTAGCGGCGAGACGCCCTTCGGTCTCCGCCCTACGATAAGTCAACATCGAATCACCTGCGGTTCTTCGTGTTTCCTTTATCTCAGCTGGAGACCACCACAAGGAAGGCTACGGAAGCATCATCATCGCACGACCGAAAGCGATAGCTTTCGGGAGGAGGTCATACGCCGCTAAACAGGGCGCTTCCGCTTTTCTAATAGGAGGTATTCATATGAGTGAATGTAAATTGGATCATACTTATGAGGATGTAAAAAAGAAATTTGAATCACAGACTGCATTTTTGCCAGAGGAGATGAAACCTTTATTTGAGAAATTTTTTGCTAAAGAGCACACTCAAGACATCTTAAATGAAATGTTTCATTTGCTGAAAAAGTATGACTTGGCGTCTGAGGAAGAAAAAAATGAGCGAAACAATCGGTTGTATATGGTTTTGAAGAACGTTTAATTGCTATCTTCTAATTAGCCAAGTGCTATTTTTCCAGAATTTACTCCTGGATTGGATGCAGTGAATAATGCATTTGAAATAATGGCAATCTACTTGTAAAGTGGATTTTTTGAGGGGGATTTATTCCAAATGGGTAAAGATAGCATTAGGTTATCCAGTTCCGAGATTGGAGGATTATGGTCTTCCTATCTACAAGAAAATTTGACTGTTTGCCTGTTAACGTATTTTCTTCACCATAATCAAGATGAGGAAATAAGGGGAATTTTGCAGCATGCATATGACTTAGCAGTAGGGCATGTTGAAAAAATAACGGCCATTTTTCAAAAAGAAGAATTTCCTATTCCGGACGGGTTTTCTGAAAAAGACATTGACTTAACGATTCCACCGCTTTTTTATGATCTGTTTGGATTATATTTTGTTAATTCATTAAGTCGTCTTTCGATGATCGAAATAGGCTTTATTACGGCAAATGTTGCTCGACAAGATGTTATGGAGCTTTTTATTGAGATGACCAAGGAATCCACTGAGTTGTATCAGATGTCAACAACGTTAATGCAGAAGAAAGGGATTTATGATCGATCTCCAATGATTCCCTATCCGAAAGAAGTGGAATATACGAAAAAGCTTTCTTATCTGAGCGGTTTTGGAAAAAAAAGGCCATTAAATGCCATTGAAATTACAGAGATTTTTTATGGCATTGAACGAAACTATTTTTCTATTTTGTTATGTATGGGTTTACTTCAGGTAGTGAAGGATAAGGAAATTCACCATTTTATTAAGGAAGGGAAGAAAATTTCAGAGCAGCAAATTCGAACCTATAATGAATTATTAATGAGGGAAGAACTGTTAGGAAATGTATCTATTAGGACAGAGGTTACAGATTTGACGGATAATCCGTTCTCTGAAAGGCTGATTGTTACCCTTTTTCATTTACTAAATGGGGTAGATATTACTTTATTAGGGCATGCTATTTCTACGTCTATGCGAACCGATTTAACGGCTTGCTTTGAAAAATTTTTAATGCAAATATTAGCTTATTCTGCCAAAGGAGTAGACCTTATGATGGAACGTGGATGGTTTCAAGAACCTCCACATGCCCCAAGTAGAAGAAAATTGGAAAAAATTGATTAGTTCGCGCCTAACGCGAACTTTTTTCGTGCTTTAATTAGAGGGAAAAACGATAGACAAACGAAGAAAAAGCCGGGCTCTTTGGCAAATGTACTTAATTCCATGTGTAAACCCGGCAATCAGTTTATAAATAGAGAATATCTCGTTTTTTATTCCCATGGTTTTTGTGTCGTAAAGTAAGCGGCCAGCTCCTTACTGGCTTTTCTGTGTTCCTTCCGCTTTTCCGCACGTTCTTTTCCCGTTTCAAACAGCTTTTTTTCCTCTGGTGTTTCTGGGATAATTTGTGGGACCTTCGTCGGTTTCCCGTTTTCATCTAAGGCCACGAAGGTTAAAAAGGCGGTGGCAGCAATTTTTCTTTCACCAGTAATTAAGTTTTCTGCGATAATTTTTACGAATACCTCCATAGAGGTTGTCCCTGTCCAGGTAACAAATGATTCAAAACATACGGAGTCCTGTGGGGTAATCGGATGAAGAAAATCCACTGAATCCGTTGATGCCGTAACAACCTCTTTTCTTGCATGTCTAGTGGCAGATATAGAGGCGAGCATGTCCACATCACTCATCAGTTTTCCGCCAAATAATGTATTATGATTATTTACATCATTGGGAAATACTCGGCTAGTTCTTACCACTCTTGATTCATTACATGTTTTTGCTTCCATTATAAATCCTCCACTAAGTTTATTACTTTTATCATTTTCTATTTTTAGTGAAAAAAATTCAATTGTGGTACATTACATATATACAAATGAGGAGGAAGGTAAATGAGTTTACAGGCACAAATTATCAAGGAATTAAATGTATCTTCTACTATTGATCCAAAGAAAGAGATCCGCAAGCGAATTGATTTCTTAAAAAATTATTTGTTGAAAACGAAAGCAAAGGGGTATGTACTTGGGATCAGTGGTGGCCAGGATTCCACGCTTGCAGGGAGATTGGCACAACTGGCTGTTGAAGAACTGCGAAGTGAAGGAACAGAAGCCTTATTTATTGCGGTCCGTCTTCCATATGGGGTTCAGCAGGATGAGGAGGATGCCAAACGGGCACTAGAATTTATTCGAGCAGATCGCGAAGTTATTTTTAATATAAAGGGTGCGGTTGATGAAGTACAAAAGGAATATAATAGCGTGGTCCAAGGTCAGCCGCTAAGTGATTACCAAAAAGGAAATGTGAAGGCGAGAATGCGAATGATTGCCCAGTATGCGATTGGCGGTATGGAAGGACTGCTCGTGATTGGTACCGATCATGCAGCGGAGGCAGTGACTGGGTTTTTTACAAAGTATGGCGATGGAGGAGCTGATGTGCTGCCATTGACCGGTCTGACGAAGCGTCAAGGGAAGGCTTTGTTAAAAGAACTAGGTGCAGACGAACGTCTTTATCTGAAAGTGCCAACTGCCGATTTATTGGATCAAAAGCCTGGTCAAGCTGACGAAACTGAGCTGGGGATCACGTACGAAGAGCTTGACGATTACCTTGAAGGGAAAACAGTGGATCCTTCTGTAGCGGAAAAAATTGAAAAACGTTATATTACAACAGAACATAAGCGAAGATTGCCTGCCACCATGTTTGATAATTGGTGGAAGTAATTTGTTAGTAAAGAGGTTGCCAAAAAGAATGGCAGCCTCTTTTTTTGTATGAAGAATGTATTTTTTCCACTTCGAGAATACTTTAGAAAAAGTGCTCTGGCGGCAAAATGCTATCCTCTAATACTTTATCAGAATAAAAATTTCCATTGACATATAAGTAAGTCCAATTTATGATTATAAAGTATTATTCATAAATATGCATTATTAAACACGTATACATCGAGAGGAGCGAACATCTTGAGCAGTTCATATAAACTTGGATTTTGGGTATTAACAGCACTAGTTGTTGGAAATATGGTAGGTTCTGGCATCTTTATGCTTCCGAGTTCTCTATCAGAAGCAGCCAGCCCGGCTGGAGTGCTCTTTGCATGGCTGTTTACTGGATTTGGTGTTTTAATGACAGCACTTGTATTTGGTAACCTAGCTGTTCGTAAGCCAAGCTTAACTGGCGGCCCGCAAATTTATGCAAAAGAACTTTTTCCTGCAAATTCTAAAGCCTCAATATTTTCCGGCTTTATGTCTACTTGGGGCTATTGGATTGGAAGTGTAGCTGGAAATGTAGCCACGATTACCACGTTTGCAAGTTATTTATCCACCTTTTTCCCGATTTTAACAAGTGAAGCGGAATGGTTTTCAGTAGGCGGCTTTACGCTTAAGGTTGGAAATGGTTTAACCTTTATCGTTTGTTCTGTTCTACTGTGGGGTGTCCACTTCATTATCGTTCGTGGAATGGAAGAAGCAGGAAAGCTGAATGTGGCGGTTACTGCTGCAAAAGTAGCTGGCTTTGCTCTATTTATTGTCATCGGTTTATTCGCTTTTGATAAATCGAACATTCTTCCGATGACTGCACCGAGATTTGACGAAGCAGGACAATCCATTGGTTTAATGTCTCAATTGAAGAATGCAGCTGTTATCACACTATGGGCCTTCATTGGTGTTGAATCTGCGATGGTGTTTGCCTCTCGTGCTAGAAAACAAACAGATGTAAAAAAGGCAACTATCCTTGGTTTATTTATTGCTTTAGGTATTTATGTTGGAATTAGTGTCCTTGTGATGGGAATTCTTGATCAAAAAACACTCATTCACTCAGAAAAACCTTTAATTGATGCCATTGAAACGGTAATAGGCCCAATAGGCGGACAAATTTTAGCGGTCCTTGGGTTAATCAGCCTTTTTGGCTCAACGATTGGCTGGATCATGTTAAGTGCTGAAGTGCCTTATCAAGCAACGAAGCAAGGATTATTTCTGCCAGTTTTCCAAAAAGAAAACAAAAAAGGCATGCCAATATTTTCACTTAATATTTCTAATGGTTTAGCACAAGTATTAATTTTTTCTACCGTTTCGAATTCAATTTCAGATGCTTTTGACTTTGTCATTATCATTGCCACGTTGGCCTATTTAGTGCCATATCTTATTTCATCTGTTTACCAATTAAAATTAGTGCTAACAGGTGAAACATACAAAGACTTGTCATCCCGAATTAGTGACGGAATAATTGGATTATTAGCAACCATTTATTCTATTTGGGTCATTGTGGCAGGTACGGCAGATATTAAAACGTTTAGTTATGGAATGATTTTATTGGCAAGTGGGATCATTTTTATCAAACCATTATTGAAAAAGAAAAGTTCTGTAACAAAAGGACAAAAAGCCGCATAGAAAAAATTTTACCTATCAGACGCTGATAGGTTTTTTTTTATTATATAGGGGAAAATAATTATGAAATTTTTCTTTTGACACTAGAAAAGGGATGTAATATGATTATAAAATCATAGTAAAAAAATCGGATTTAGGAGGTATAAGTTTTGAAAAAATTATCCGTACTATTGGCTTTGTTATTTAGTTTTATGCTGGTTTTAACAGCATGCGGCCAAAATGATAAGGACAAAGAAGAGAATGGTAAGGACAAAAAGACGGCTGAAAATGCCGATTTACTTGCTAAAATTAAGAAAGAAGGAAAAATATTAATCGGAACAGAAGGTACATATCCTCCGTTCACCTATCATGATTCAAGTGGAAAATTAACGGGATTTGATGTGGAACTAGCTGAAGAAGTTGCTAAACGACTTGGTGTGAAAGCTGAATTCAAGGAAACGCAATGGGATGCCATGTTTGCTGGATTGGACTCCAAACGTTTTGACATGATTGCTAACCAAGTCGGAATTCGCCCTGATCGTCAGGAAAAATATGATTTCTCTGATCCTTATATCACTTCAAAAGCCGTTCTAATTACGCATAAGGATAATAATAAAGTAAAATCATTTGAGGATATTAAAGGATTAAATTCTGCTCAGTCTCTAACAAGTAACTATGCAGATATTGCAAAAGAATATGGTGCGAATCTAGTTGGGGTGGAAGGTTTCCAACAGGCAGTGGAGCTCCTTGCATCTAAACGGGTAGATGTAACGATCAATGATAATATTGCTTACTTGGATTATACAAAACAAAAACCTGATGCGCCGATTAAAATTGTTGATGAAAGTGAAGATGCTTCAAAAAGCGGCTTTATGTTTAGAAAGAATAGTGACACGCTTGTGGACGCTGTAAACAAGGCGTTAAAAGATATGATTGAAGACGGCACATACACAAAAATTTCTGAGAAATGGTTTGGTGAAGATGTACTTAAATAGTATTTTTACTGATCCGGAAAAAGCAGAAAGATGGTTGGAAATAGCTGTTAGTTCCCTTCAGCCAATGCTGGAGGGAGCTCTTTTGTATACGATTCCACTTACCATTTTATCATTTATAATCGGATTGATTTTAGCCATATTAACAGCATTAGCTCGTATTTCCCATGTGAAAATATTGCAGGGCATTGCTAGAGTCTATGTTTCGATCATTCGCGGTACTCCTTTACTCGTGCAATTATTTATTATTTTTTATGGGCTTCCGAACTTGGGAGTAACGCTTGATCCGTTTGTTTCTGCAGTGATTGGTTTTTCTCTTAGTGTTGGGGCATACGCATCGGAAATTATTCGCGCAGCGATTCTTTCTATTCCAAAAGGACAGTGGGAAGCTGCATTTTCGATTGGTATGACTTATACACAAGCTTTAAAAAGAATTATTCTGCCACAAGCTGCAAGAGTATCGATTCCTCCTTTGTCTAACTCTTTTATTAGCCTTGTAAAAGATACTTCCCTTGCATCCCTTGTGCTTGTAACCGAAATGTTCCGCCGTGCGCAGGAAATCGCATCAAGAAATTACGAATTCCTACTGGTTTATTCCGAAGCTGCACTTATCTACTGGATCATCTGCTTTTTCCTATCCATTTTGCAGCAATACATGGAAAGTAGATTGGATCGGTATGTGTCTTAGGAAAGGAGAAATAGGATGATTTCGATCAAAGGGTTATATAAGCAATTTGGGAAGTTGGAAGTATTAAAGGGAATGGACCTTGAGGTAGATAAAGGGAAGGTTGTAGTTATCATTGGACCATCTGGTTCAGGAAAAACAACGATGCTCCGCTGCTTAAATGTGCTGGAGACACCAACAAAAGGCATTATTTCTATTGCAGGGAATAGTCTTGATTTTTCAAAATCCGTTTCGAAAAAAAGTATTGCCTCCTTTCGCCGTCTGACAGGGATGGTATTTCAAAACTATAATTTGTTCCCTCATAAAACGGCTTTGGAAAATGTAATGGAAGGGCCAATCATTGTAAAGGGCGTGGAAAAAGAAACAGCAAGGAAAAAAGCGCAAGCATTGCTGGAAAAAGTCGGGCTTGGTGATAAAATGAATTATTACCCATCCCAGTTATCGGGCGGCCAACAGCAGCGTGTGGGAATTGCAAGAGCTTTGGCAATGGAACCAGAAGTACTGCTATTTGATGAACCGACTTCAGCGCTCGATCCTGAGCTTGTCGGTGAGGTGCTTAAAGTTATGAAGGACCTTGCTCAAGAAGGAATGACGATGATTGTGGTTACCCATGAAATGCGCTTCGCTCGGGATGTCGCAGACGAAATTATTTTCATGGACCAAGGAGTCATTGTCGAGCGAAACAAGCCGGAAGAAATTTTCACCAACCCGAAAGAGGAACGAACTCGGAAGTTCTTGAATATGATACAATAAGTGCTTTAGCCATAGGCTGGGGCACTTTTTCTTTTTCCAATAACTATTAGAAATGGCTATGTTAATAGTAGAGAAAAAAGAAATATACAAGATTCACAGTCTCCATCTTCACCATAACGGTTCTTCTATATTAGATAATTTTAAGAACAATGGCATAACAAATAGAACCCCGAGTATGAAAGCAAGTTCTAATAATATCACAGAAGTTAAAGATAAATGAAACATGATAGAAAATGGAATCGTGATAATTGGAAGTAAGGTAAATAAGGAAGTTATATTTCTGGAAGAAGTACTTTGGTATTGGATTTTTCCGCAATGATGACATTTCAAACTTTTACGGAATGTTACTAATTTCTTTAAGGAATCAATCCAAGACCATTTTTTACCGCAATTTTGACAAGTAGGCATACAAAAATCTCCTTTCTTGAAAATTTTTCCTAATACATATACGTTCTTAATGACTGTAAAGTTTCATTTATTGGAATAATGGTCTTTCGAGAAGGAACCGAACATAAAAATATAGATGGTTACCCTTAAGTCCATTTTCACTCCAAACAATTTGTGTGAAGTGTTTTTATCTATAGTACTTTAATAGTATTACAACAGAGTCATTTTATATAGTCTTACAATAATGGTTAAAAATACCGTGAAGTTTGAAACTTTTTCCTTTTTGATCCGTATTAAATACCATACATAATCTTAAAGAAAGGATGGATGCTCCGATGTTTAAGTTTCTTGCCATCAATGTCCCTTAGCACAAATGCCTTTCTTGTTTCCATCTTAATGGAAAGGAATGATGCCCATGGAACTTTTTGGCATTTCTTTAGTTACGATCTATCTGTATGGTCTCATTATTTCAGGAGTACTAACCGTTTTATATGTTCTATTTGCAGATGTGTTTCATTTTGATGCACCTGGAGATGGACTGCCCTTTCTAAATCCAGTTCTCATTTTTGCATTCATCACCATACTTTCTGCGAGCGGTTATTTGTTTGAACGGCTTTCATCCCTCCATTCTTTACTTATTCTGGGAATATCAGCAGTTATCGCATTTATACTTGTTACTTTATTAAATGTGTTTGTACTCGTGCCGCTATCGTCTGCCGAGGAATCTCTTGTATATAAAGAGTCTGACTTGAGAGGACGGATTGGTACCGTTATTACTCCCATTCCTGCGGATGGTTATGGAGAAGTCATGATTGAGAATGCTAGTGGTAGAATCGCCAAACCGGCTGTCAGCTTTGATGGGAAGGCTGTACCAAATGGTACGAAGGTGCTAGTTGTTCAGGTGAAAGATGGTGTCCTAGAAGTAACCGTTCATCAGGAAATAGAAAGTTTTATATAAAAAAAGAATAGGAGGTCATTAGATGAGTTTTGTATGGATTATTATTGGGATTGTTGTACTATTATTAATCGCATTAATTGGCGTATTTATTACAAAGTACAGAACGGCTGGCCCAGACGAGGCATTAATTGTTACAGGAAGTTTCCTAGGTTCTAAGAATGTGCATGTTGACGAATCGGGCAATAAGATCAAAATCATCCGTGGTGGAGGTACATTTATTTTGCCGGTGTTCCAACAGGCAGAACCTTTAAGTCTATTATCTAGTAAACTAGAAGTGACGACGCCTGAAGTATATACGGAACAGGGAGTACCAGTCATGGCCGATGGGGTCGCGATTATTAAAATTGGCGGATCCATTAGCGAAATTGCTACAGCGGCTGAACAATTTCTTGGCAAGGCAAAGGAAGAACGGGAAAATGAAGCGAGAGAAGTTTTGGAAGGTCATCTTCGTTCCATTTTAGGTTCGATGACCGTGGAAGAAATCTATAAAAACCGTGATAAATTCTCGCAAGAGGTCCAACGCGTAGCTTCTCAAGATCTTGCCAAAATGGGACTTGTGATTGTGTCATTTACAATTAAAGATGTACGTGATAAGAATGGTTACCTTGAAGCATTGGGTAAACCGCGGATTGCTCAAGTCAAACGAGATGCAGATATTGCCACAGCAGAAGCGGAAAAAGAAACACGGATTAAAAAGGCAGAAGCTGATAAGGAAGCGAAACGATCTGAGTTGGAGCGCGCAACGGAAATTGCTGAAGCAGAAAAAATTAACCAGTTGAAAATAGCGGAATTTCGCCGTGAACAAGATATTGCCAAGGCTCGTGCGGATATGGCTTATGATTTAGAAAGTGCAAAAGCAAAGCAGGAAGTTACTGAGCAAGAAATGCAAATCAAGATTATTGAAAGACAGAAACAAATTGAACTAGAAGAAAAAGAGATTCTTCGCCGTGAAAGACAATACGATTCTGAAGTTAAAAAGAAAGCCGATGCCGACCGCTATGCTGTTGAGCAGGCAGCAGCTGCGGAAAAGGCGAAGCAAATTGCTGAAGCAGAGGCAAATAAATATCGGATTGAAGCAATGGCTAAGGCAGAAGCCGAGCGGGTTCGTATTGATGGTCTTGCGAAGGCTGAAGCACAAAAGGCTCAGGGGTTAACTGAAGCAGAAATTATCCGCATGAAAGGTTTGGCTGAAGCGGAAGCTAAGCAAAAAATTGCCGAAGCGTTCGAACAATTTGGTCAGGCTGCGATTCTCGACATGATTATCAAAATGCTTCCTGAATATGCGAAGCAAGTGGCTAGTCCACTCTCTAATATTGATAAAATTACGGTCGTGGACACAGGAAGTTCTGGGGAAAACGGAGGAGCCAATAAAATCACCAGCTATGCGACAAACTTAATGACTACCCTGCAAGAATCTTTAAAAGCTTCCAGTGGCATTGATGTGAAAGAACTCATCGAAAACTATTCCGGTAAAGGCAATGTTAAACAAAGTATTGAAGAATTGACCGACCAAATCAAGAAAAATGCTGATTAAATAATAAAAAATCCTTATCGATCTCGATAAGGATTTTTTTATGGAACTCTTTAAGACTATGATTCTGGAATAATTTTTTACTATCGAATAAACCGATGTTCTATTATTTTAATAAATCCTTGATATGATAAACTTTCCCGCTTTCATAATTGCCGCTCAGAACTAGATCCACTAATGCTCCTGCAACTACATCTGGATGCTTTAGTATATTTTTATTCTTATATTCTTTAAATTTATCAATTTCTATAAATGCCTCTTTTGATGAGGTGCGGATGATTTCCTGCATTTCTGTATCCATAACCCCGGGGCTAAAAGCCATAATTTTATTGTTCGTCTTCATTTCTGCTTGTTCCATGGCAACTGTTTGTGTGAACATATTAAGTCCTGCCTTTGAACTGCAATATATGCTCCAACCATGAATAGGACGTGTTGCTGCACCGGAAGTCACATTTATGACTTGAACGGATGTATTCGTAAGCTTGGCTTTTTGGAGAAATAAATTGGTAATGAGCATAGGAGCAATTAAATTGACCTGAATGTTTCGAATAATAGGTGTTTGATCCAGGCTGCCGACTGTATGTATAGGCTCAATTACGCCTGCATTGTTAAAGAGAAGGATTTCCTCAGGATTCTTTTGAAAAATAGAATGTGCGATTTCCATAAACACTTCTTGAATTTCTTCGTCGTTGGAAAGATTGCAGAAGTGATGTTGGTAAAAGATATTATTTGCTTGAGCATACTTCCTGAGCTCTTCATTTTCTGTGCGGGATACCGTTACAAGTGCAATTTGCTCGTCAATGAGGCGCTTTGCAATGGATGCTCCAAGGCCTTTTGACGCTCCGGTAATAATGGCGTATTTCATGATAAGCCCTCCTAAAATCCATTTTTAAATCCTATTTTAGCGTTCGGAAAACTTTAAGACAATGAAATAAAAAGTCAGTTCCTATATGGATAGGAACTGCTGCACAAACGTGCATTCGGATAGGAAGGATAAAGCAATAGCATGAAAGAAATTACTGGTCTACTATGATACTTAAGTAAGGTTAAATTTGTATTTCAGAATTTTCCTGTAAACTGAAAGAATAAGATGAGGAATCCTAATGCCCACACATAATAAGCAAATGGTTTAAGTGAGTGATTTTTTAAAAAGCCAATCATCCATTTAACGGCCACATAACCAAAGAAAGCGGAGGAGAGGATAGCGACTAGCAAAGTCGATAGGGAAATTTGCTCACCGCCGTCGCTCAGCAAATCTTTTGTTTGTAGGACAATGGCTCCGGCTATTGCGGGTGTAGATAACAAGAAAGAGAAATAGGCTGCTGTTTCTCGGTCTAATTTGCGCCAAAGTGCAGCAACAATGGTCATTCCGGAACGAGAGATCGCTGGCAGTATGGCCGCTGCTTGAAATGTACCGATGATGAAGGCGTCCTTGTAGCTAATGTCGTCCATTTTTTTGTAGCCGTTTTTAGCCGTATCCGCCATCCACAGAAATAACCCGGTAAGCAAAAACTCCCAGCCAATCGTGATGCCCGTTTTTGACACTTCTTCAATATAGTCTTTCGTTACTAGTCCTATGACAACAGCAGGAATGGTACCAACAATCAGTAAAAACGTTAATTTGCTAAAAGGGTTCTTAATGATCTTGATGAATTCTTCCTTATAATAGACAAAGACTGCTAGCAAAGTTCCGATGTGGAGCATGGTATCAAGCAGGAGCCCTGCTTCTTGCAATCCAAATAAATTTCTTCCCAAGTATAGATGTCCCGTACTTGAAATAGGGAGAAATTCAGTTAACCCCTGAATCATTCCAAGAATAAATGCTTCTAGTTTTGATAACATAGTACTCCTCGCATTCTATTTTATTCCTAAAGCCTGTACAATATATAGTTATGCTGAGGGGATATATTTCATGAAGCTTGGCGATTGAAAAAATGAAAGGCTAATCAAAATATGTGCAAAGCTCGTATTTCCTCCCATAAAATAGAAGTATAGCTTTTGGAGAGGGGAAAAAAGGATTGGAAAGTAAACATCTACACTTCAATACAGCCATTGGGGTTAAAAAGCCGGAAAATTATCGGAACAAACAACAGGCATGTCCATTTTGTGCAAGAGAGGAACTCACTGATCTGATTGAGGTCGATGGTCCAATTATTCTTTTGAAAAATAAATACCCTGTATTAGAAAATGCCTATCAAACGGTTTTGATCGAAACGGATGATTGCCATGCGGAACTGTCTACTTATTCAAAAGAACATCTACATAGGCTGATTCAATTTGGGATGAGGCATTGGCTAGAAATGGAGGATAGTGGTAACTATAAGTCTGTTATTTTTTTCAAAAATCATGGCCCACTATCTGGTGGAACCCTTTCCCATCCGCATATGCAAATTGTTGGTTTGTATGATATTGATTATAGGGATCAAGTGAACTATGAAATGTTTGAAGGAATCGTTCTAGCAGAAGAAGATGGGGTGCGCTTTTCACTCTCTACAAAACCACGTGTTGGTTTTTACGAATTGAATATGGAAATGGATGATTCAGGTTATAAGGAACGTTTTTCGGAATATATGCAAATTGCCGCCCACTACATTTTACATCATTTCCCATTTAGGGCGACGAGCTATAATATTTTTTTCTATCATTACTTTTCCAAAATATATGCAAAAGTGGTACCGCGATTTATTACAACCCCATTGTATATTGGATACGGTCTACCGCAAGTACCGAATAATTTAAACTGGATGGCGGGCGAAATCCAGCGCCTCTATTTTTAGACGATATGTAAAAAAATCCATCTGCACTTAGAAGTTGTGATTTGAGCTTTTTAAAAATATAATGAAGGAATGTACTAGTTCTTTGTTAAGGAGACTTCAACATGACTTCAAATAAGTACACAACTTCCAAGTTGGATTATAGTTTAGTTTTCATATTGTTATTATTGTTCTTGTCTAGCTGTATCGCCATTTATAGTGCACAAGCCAGCGGGCAGTATAATGAAAACTTTTTAGTTAAGCAAATCGTATGGTATGTGGTTGGAGGCGGAATTATTGCGGCTGTGATGCAATTAGATTCCGATCAGTTGCGTAAGCTGACTTGGTACATGTATGGCTTCGGAATTTTTCTGCTTGCGTTTTTGATTGTAGCACCATCAAGTATCGCTCCGGTCATTAACGGGGCGAAAAGCTGGTTTAAAGTCCCTGGCATGGGTTCACTGCAACCATCTGAGTTTGTGAAAATTTTTATTATCCTTGCTCTATCAAGGGTGATTGACGATCATCATCAGAAGAATCCTAACAAAACCGTACAGTCAGATTTTTGGCTATTAATAAAGCTTGGGGTTGTGACCATGGTTCCGTTGATGCTCGTCATGCAGCAGCCAGACCTTGGAACATCACTCGTTTTCCTGGCGATTTTATTAGGAATGATTTTTATTTCAGGGATATCCTGGAAAATACTAGTTCCGATTTTTTCGTTTGGTATTGCCTGTATTGGTACTATTTTCTATTTTGTATTATGGAAACCCGAAATACTTGAAAAATACTTAGGGGTAAAGCAGTACCAGTTTGGACGAATATATTCCTGGCTGGACCCTTATAACTATCAAAGTTCAGCTGGTTACCATTTAACCAAATCACTGCTTGCTATTGGCTCCGGTCAAACAGGCGGGAAAGGATATGGCAATCGTGAAGTTTATTTGCCGGAAAGCCACACAGACTTTATATTTAGTGTCGTTGGTGAGGAATTTGGTTTTATCGGGGCGAGTGTCCTAATCAGTTTATTTTTCTTATTGATTTACCATATTATTAAAGTCGCAATGGAAACGAAGAATCAATTTTACTCTTACATTTGTGTCGGAGTAATCAGCATGATCACATTCCATGTTTTTCAAAATATCGGGATGACCATTGGAGTTCTGCCAATCACCGGTATTCCTCTGCCGTTCATTAGTTATGGGGGCAGTGCATTAATGGGAAATATGTTTGCTCTCGGATTAATCTTTTCGATTCGATATCATTATAAGAAGTACATGTTTTCGACAACGGCATAATTTATCGCAAAAAAAGCGGCAAGTTAGCCGCTTTTTGTGTTTAGACAAGATTTAATAAATAGAAAAAAGCGAGGTCATGGCAGCCTCGCTTTTTTCTTAATATATTAACCTTGGGGAGGTTATTACTTAGTTAATTTTTCTTCAATGTCATCAAGCATTAAGTTTGCAGCTAGAACGCCACCTGCAGTATTCCAAATCGCATCACTTACTTCAAAGGCATTTCCGCTCTTAACTGCATTTAAATTTTTCCATAATGGATCATTTGTCCATTCTTTTGCTGTATCTAATGCTGCTTGATCACCTTGTGGCGCATAGGTGAAATAAAAGATGTAATCTGCATCCATTTTTGGAATTACTTCTTTACCAACTTCAACAGCCAAATTTCCAAGCTTATTATCTGGAGTGAACAGCTCTTCTTGCTGAGCGGCACGTTTGAAGCCTAATTGGTTAAATATCACACCAGAGAAAGAATCGGTATAATAAATTCGAGTTTTACCAGCCATAAAACGAACAACTGAAACTTCTTTATTGACTTTATCACCAAGTTTTTCTTTTACATCAGCAATATGCTTATTGAAATCGTCTAATACTTGGTTGCCTTTTTCTTCAAGGTTTACCGCTTTTGCATATAACTTAAAGTTTTCTTGCCAATCGCCACGAAGGGTTTCAGAGAAAACTGTTGGTGCAATGGCACTTAGTTGATTGTATATCTTTTCTTGACGTAGCTTGTTCCCGATGATTAAGTCAGGCTTTAATGTTGCGATTTTCTCAACATTAATTTCACTTTCTGTTCCAACTACTTCAACGCCTTTCATATCCTTGGTAATATGGTCATACCATGGATCACCAAGCCAAGACTGCACGGCACCAACTGGTTTAATTCCTAGTGCTAATAATGCTTCTGTACCTTCGTTTGTAAGAACAACCACCTTTTTTGGTGTACCTTTGATTTCCGTTTTACCCATTGCATGTTCAATGGTATAAGGTTTATCTTCTGTTTTTTTCGACTCTGTTTTGTCAGCGTTTTCTTTGTTACCGCCACCACAGGCCGCTAATAAAAATACAGCCATAACAGATAGAAGAGTCAAAACTGTTTTGAAAGCTTTCATTATGTATGTTGCCCCCTTAAGTAACTGTTAATGATAATCATTTTCAATAACAACTCTATCATAAAATGATAGACACCCTTATGTCAATATTTTATTGAAAATGATTTTCAGTAATTTTTTTCTAAACATGATTATGGTATAATTGAAAATGATTATCAAACTCGTTGATCATGCATGATACATGAAACTGATACAAAAATAGAAAGGCTTCTAAAAAGATGTTGCTAAAAAGTACTTTAATGAAATGGCTAGGCTTGGTGGCGGCGATTTTCTTATTAATTGGCTTTATGTGTGCAAGTGTCATTTACGGCTATACGGACACAAGCTGGCGGCTGGCCATCGATAGTTTTACTCATTATAATGGCTCCAATGAACATATCATTATTCAAACTGTTCGAATTCCTCGAGCATTCATTGCGGCTGCTGTTGGGGCAAGCCTAGCGATTGCCGGCGTTCTCATGCAGACATTAACGAAGAATCCATTGGCTTCTCCAGGGATTTTTGGGATTAATGCAGGTGCCGGTCTGGCTGTCGTTACAGCAATGACCTTATTTTCTGTTCATAATATGCAAGGATTTAACGCTCTTGCCTTCCTAGGGGCCACGGTAGCAGCAATAAGTGTTTATGTCATTGGGTCCATTGGACGTGAAGGGTTGACACCAATAAAGTTGACATTAGCTGGTGCAGCCATTTCAGCGATGTTCTCTTCCTTTACTCAGGCTCTGCTCGTGCTCGATGAAGCGTTGCTTGACCAAGTATTGTTTTGGCTGGCAGGGTCAGTTTCGGGACGGAAGTTGGAGACACTTGTTGCTGTCCTACCGTACATGGGCATTGGATGGCTTGGGGCGCTATTGATATCTGGAAAAATGAATGTTCTTGCGATGGGGGAAGATGTAGCTAAGGGATTAGGTTTAAATACTGGACTTGTCAAAATCTCCATCGGAATATTAGTGGTTTTATTGGCTGGGGCATCTGTAGCAGTTGCAGGGCCAATTGGTTTTGTCGGAATGGTGGTCCCACACATTACTAGATCTATTACCGGTATTGACCATCGTTGGGTTATCCCATATGCCGGTGTTATCGGTGCCATTCTGTTATTAGCTGCCGATATTGCAGCCAGATATATATTAATGCCGTCAGAGATTCCTGTAGGGGTTATGACTGCCATTATTGGAACCCCATTCTTTATTTACATAGCAAGAAGGGGGTTCAATGCACGACGATGAGTAGATATAGGAATTTTCGACTTTTTAAAGGTAAGCTATCATTATTAGCCGACCGTAAAGCGGCATTTATTTGTTTTATTCTTTTTGTCATCACATTTGCTGTTTTTGTCATCAGCACCGGTTCCGGAGAAATGAAAATTGATCCACTAACAGTAGTTAAGGTTTTATTCGGAGCAGGTCCGGAAATGGAGACATTGGTGATCCATTCATTCCGTTTGCCAAGAATAATTGTCGCATTAATGGTGGGAATTTCATTAGCGGTTGCCGGAGGAATCTTACAAGGAATGATTCGAAATCCGCTAGCTTCTCCTGATGTACTGGGAATCACCGGAGGGGCGGCCGTTTGTGTTGTAGGATTCTTAAGTCTTTTCAGCGATAAAAATCATTCCTTAACAGTCAGTATTGCCTGGCTCCCTTTAGCCGCCTTTATCGGGGCTTGTGTAGTTGGTTTATTAGTATACTTACTAGCTTGGAAAAACGGGGTTTCCCCAATCAGATTGGTGTTGATTGGAATTGGCATCTCTGCTCTCATGCAAGCTTTAACGACCCTTTTAATGGTGACCGGTCCAGTATATCAGGCTAGCCAAGCAAATATTTGGATTACTGGAACCGTGTACGGATCAAATTGGAAAAATGTATCCATACTTGTCCCTTGGGCAGTAATTTTCTTCGTTATTGCAATTGCTGCTGCTAAGTTGCTCAATCTTCAAGAACTTGGAGATGAAGTAGCGACTGGTTTGGGAGATAAGGTTCAGAAACATCGTTTTCTTTTATTAATGTTAAGTACCGCATTAATTGGGATATCTGTCGCGTTTGCAGGTGCGATTGGCTTTGTAGGTTTAATGGCACCGCATATGGCAAGAAGATTGGTCGGTTCATCATTTGGGGCATTGCTTCCTGCATCAGCGTTAATTGGCGGGATTCTTGTGATGCTCGCTGATTTGGTCGGACGAACATTGTTTTCACCGCTTGAGGTTCCTGCCGGTGTATTTACCGCCGGTATTGGAGCACCTTATTTTATTTATTTGCTTTTTAAAACTAGGAATGCTTAACAAAGGAGTTGGCTGTGATGCCAAATGCGATTGAAACGAAAAATTTAACGATATCCTATGGGGATACACTAATCATCAATGAGCTTGATTTGAAAATTCCAAAGGGCGAGATTACCGTTTTTATTGGTGCGAATGGCTGTGGAAAATCTACCTTACTGCGTTCTATTGCCCGCTTATTAAAGCCAAACTCCGGTTCTGTCCTGTTGGAAGGTAAAGCAATTGCCAAACTATCCACAAAGGAAGTTGCCAAAAAGATGGCTATTTTGCCACAATCCCCATCAGCCCCGGAAGGATTAACGGTTATGCAGCTTGTCAAGCAAGGACGTTATCCTTATCAGTCATGGCTCCGTCAATGGTCGGAGGAAGATGAGAAAAAAGTGAATGATGCCCTCAAGGCGACCCGCCTGGAGGAGTTAAAGGAAAGACCGGTTGATTCTTTGTCTGGAGGCCAACGCCAACGGGCATGGATTGCGATGACATTAGCCCAGGATACGGACATCCTTTTATTGGATGAACCAACAACCTATTTGGATTTGACACATCAAATTGAAATTCTCGATTTACTCTTTGAGTTAAATGAAAAGAATAAGCGGACCGTCATCATGGTACTCCACGATTTGAACCTAGCTTGTCGCTATGCTCATAATATTGTGGCGATCAAGGATCAAAAAGTTTATGCTCAAGGGAAACCGGAACATGTCATCAATTGTAGTCTTGTGAAAAATGTATTTGACATGGACTGTGAAGTAACAATGGACCCGCTATTTGGAACTCCGCTATGTATCCCTTATGGAAAAGGGAGATGTATTCTCAATAAGGCGGCAGCTGTCCATGGCTAAACAACTTACTGAAAAGGAGATGTTGTTGTTACAAAAATATCGTTTCAATCCGCAGTTGGAACAATCATATGCCATTACCAATCTCCTTGATGAAGTTCTTTTAAAAAAATTTATGGGGAACCTAGCAAAAGTGATTGGTGCTCCATCCGATAAAGTGGCTGCATCGATTTTTGTGAAACGATATGCTTTTGTAGCTGTAATGGCTCTTTATGCCATGTCTGTTTGGAACAAAAAACTGAATGTCAGTCTGGATACACTATGGATGGAAACGACGAAACAAGGAAATAACTGGCTACCATCCATTCGTTTAAAAGATTTAACTGTAGAAGAGTGGGAAGCCACTGCTTTGAGCCGGGCTGACTGGCGGAAAAAGGTGTTAAAAGACCTTTTTGCTAATAACATTGATCCAATCCTTTCCATGTTGGAAAAAACATTTAGGATTTCCAAACTGATTTTATGGGAAAATATTGCAGTATATTTATTTTGGCTCTATGAAAAGGAATTAAAGGATAGTAGATATGAACAAGTCTTGGACGATTTTCAATATTTAATTTTTGAAGCGGAAGGGGCTTTGTTCGGGGATTGCCATGAAAATCCACTGCAAAAATATTACACAGAAAAGGTGTACATGGCCAATGGTGAAAAAGTCAGATTGAGAAAAACCTGCTGCTTTACTTATCAGCTTAGTGGCAGCACCAAGCGCTGTAAAACTTGTCCATGTACTTATCTCGGTAAGGATGGAAGGTGTATCAATGGAAAAGAAAATATTTGCGGAGCAGTTCGAGGCCTTACTTGAAAAATATAGTGAACTATTGGTTGGAACCACGGATGAGGAAATAAAAGAAAAGGTAAAGGCCTGGGCAATATACACACATATTGCCAAATCAATGCCACAACTAGTAAATCACTGGAGTGCACTCTACCCAAATGCGCGGGCAGAAATGAAAGAAATCATCAATGAAATTAAACTGCTGAACGAAAAACATCGAGAGTCAATGAAAAAATAAAAGAGTAAAGCTTCCTAGTCCTCATTCATTCATCAAAAAAGGTGCCCAAATAGCACAATTACTGGGCACCTTTTTTATTATTATCTCTTATATTGATTATTTTGGCTGTTCTGCTTATCCACTCCGCTTGCTTCGCGGCCTGGACCAGCATTTCCTCTGACACTAGCTGCACTTACGCCTGCTTTTGATGGATTTTTTTTCATTTTAGCCATTTTCATCACCTCGTCAATAGATTCCCCTAGGTAGAGAAAATTATCATATTTAAGGTGCAGTTTATTTTCAAAAAAATTTTAATTTTTAACGATTTTTAATTGCGTAATTTTTCTAAATATTTTATAGTTAATATGAGCGAATTATTTAATGCAAGAGAAATTTTTTTTCATAAAAAAATGAATGAGTATTCATTCAAAGTTGAAGGGGGAGACAATGTTGAGTTATTTAATCAAAAAAGCAGCTGTCCTGGGTTCCGGAGTAATGGGATCAGGTATTGCTGCCCATCTAGTGAATATCGGAATTCCAACGCTGTTACTGGACATTGTGCCGCGTGAATTAACGAAGGAAGAAGAAGGAAAAGGACTTACATTAAATGACAAACAAGTACGTAATCGGATTGTAACGAATAACATTCAAAAATTATTGAAACAAAAACCGGCACCCCTGACATCTAAGAAGAATATCGATTTGATTGAAGCTGGAAACTTGGAAGACGACCTAGGAAAGTTAAAGGATGTTGACTGGATTATCGAGGTCGTGGTTGAAAATTTAAATGTGAAAAAGCAGGTTTTTGAAATGGTTGACCAATACCGAAAACCTGGCAGCATTGTCAGCTCTAATACATCCGGAATTTCCGTTGAAGCTATGGTGGAAGGCCGTTCAGAAGACTTTAAAAAACATTTTCTTGGAACACATTTCTTTAACCCACCGCGCTATCTAAAATTGTTGGAAATTATCCCGACACCATATACCGATCCAGAGGTTCTCTCTTTCATGAAAACATTTGGGGAAGATGTATTAGGGAAAGGTGTGGTTGTGGCAAAAGATACCCCTAATTTTATTGCCAACCGAATTGGGACATACGGCCTTCTTGTTACAGTAAGAGAAATGCTGAAGGGCGGATATAGTGTGGGGGAAGTTGATTCGATTACTGGACCGTTAATTGGAAGGGCTAAGAGTGCAACGTTCCGGACGTTGGATGTAGTCGGATTGGATACGTTTGTTCATGTAGCTGGCAATGTGTATGAAAAAGTAGAAGGAAAAGAGAAGGAAGTTTTCGAAGTACCGGCCTTTATGAAGAAAATGGTTGAAAATGGCTGGCTAGGTAGCAAGTCTGGTCAAGGATTTTTCTTAAAGAAAGGGAACGAAATTCTTGAAATCGATCCAAATACATTAGAATATGGCCCACGTAAAAAACTGTCTGCACCATCCATCGAGCTTGCTAAACAGGAAAAAGGAACAGCGAACAAATTGAAAGCGCTTGTTTATGCAAATGACCGTGCTGGTCAATTTTTATGGCATACATTTTCACAAGTATTCTTATATGCTGCAAAACTATTGGGGGAAATTGCTGATGATATCGTATCCATTGACCGCGCGATGAAATGGGGCTTTGGCTGGGAGCACGGCCCATTTGAAGCATGGGATGCCATTGGTGTTAAAAAATCGGTTCAAAAAATGAAGGAAGCAGGTATGGAAATCCCATCCTGGGTAACGGAAATGCTCGATAATGGGCATACATCATTCTACAAAGAAGAAAATAATGAACTTTACTTTTATCATAACGGAGAATATAAGCTCGTTGAGTTCAATCCTAAAGTGATTGACCTCAAGAAAATCAAAAAACAAAAAGGTGTAATCAAAAAGAACAGCGGAGCCAGCTTGATCGATATCGGAGACGGTGTAGCTTTATTAGAATTCCACTCACCAAACAATGCGCTGGGGCTGGATACCATTCAAATGCTTAATTTCGCTGTAGATGAAGTGGAGAAAAATTACAAAGGGCTTGTCATCGGGAATCAAGGCAAAAACTTCTGTGTTGGAGCTAACCTTGCCATGATGCTAATGGAAGCACAGGATGAAAACTATGATGAGCTTGACTTAGTTATCCGCATGCTTCATAAGGCACTATTAAAAGTAAAATACAGCTCTAAACCAATTGTTGCAGCGCCATTTGGCATGACTCTTGGTGGCGGTGCAGAGGTATGCTTGCCAGCAGCCCATATTCAAGCATCTATTGAAACGTATATGGGTCTTGTGGAAGTCGGTGTAGGCTTATTGCCAGGTGGCGGCGGTAACAAAGAACTTTACATCAAGCACTTAGAAATGATGCCAAACGGTGTTCCGTTTGACCTACAGCAGGTTGCCAATAAAGTATTTGAATTAATTGCCACTGCTAAGGTTTCCACTTCAGGTGAGGAAGCTCGAGAATATAATTTCTTAAGCCATTCTGATGGAATCAGCATAAATAGTGACCATTTATTATATGATGCAAAGCAGGCCGTCCTTGCTTTACATGAAAAAGGGTATAAACCAAGAGTTAAGAAAAAGGTACCCGTTGTTGGAGAAACTGGTTATGCCACTTTATTGTTAGGTGCTGAAGCAATGAAACTATCTGGTCATATATCTGAGCATGACATGAAAATTGCGAAGAAGATCGCTTATGTCATTGCTGGTGGCAAAGTCCCATTCGGAACCGAAGTGGATGAAGAATATTTATTGGAACTTGAAAGGGAAGCATTCTTAAGCTTAATTAAGGAACCAAAAACACAGCAGCGCATGCAGCACATGCTTGTGAAGGGTAAACCATTAAGAAATTAAGATTAACGGAGGGTTTCTCTTCTTATAAAAAAATAGATTCATATTTTTTAAATATAAGAGAAAGAGAGGGAACGAAATGAGAGAAGCGGTAATCGTAGCTGGAGCGAGAACCCCGGTTGGTAAAGCCAAAAAAGGATCGCTCGCCCAGGTTCGTCCGGATGATTTGGGAGCATTAGTAGTTAAAGAAACATTGAAACGTGCCGGAAACTACGAAGGAAATATTGATGATTTAATCATAGGCTGTGCGACACCAGAGGCAGAGCAAGGAATGAACGTGGCAAGAAATATTGGGGCATTAGCTGGTCTTCCGCACACTGTGCCAGCCATCACAGTCAATCGATTCTGTTCATCGGGATTGCAAGCAATTGCTTATGCAGCTCAATCCATCATGCTCGGTCATACGGATACGGCTATTGCGGGTGGGGTGGAATCCATGAGCATGCTACCAATGGGAGGACATGTGATTCGGCCAAACGTGAAACTTGTAGAAAAGGCTTCGGAATATTACATGGGCATGGGGCATACAGCTGAAGAGGTGGCAAAAAAATACGGCATTACACGTGAAGAGCAGGATGCCTTTGCGGTTAGAAGTCATCAACGTGCCCATAAAGCGATTCAGGAAGGCAAATTTGTCGATGAAATTGTACCGGTGGATGTAACGATTCGCTCCGTCGGAAAGGACAATAAGTTGGTGGAAAAAACCTTTCAATTTACTCAGGATGAAGGGGTTCGTCCAGATACAAATTTGGAAACTTTGGCAAAGCTTCGCCCAGCATTCTCGATTAATGGCTCTGTAACCGCAGGGAATGCTTCTCAAACAAGTGACGGGGCAGCCGCTGTCATGATTATGGAGCGAAAAAAGGCAGAAGCACTTGGCTTAAAGCCGCTTGCTAAATTTAAGTCATTTGCAGTAGGCGGTGTACCACCTGAAATTATGGGTGTCGGTCCTGTCGTGGCTGTACCAAAAGCGCTGAAGCTTGCGGGACTTGAATTGTCTGACATCGACTTATTCGAGTTGAATGAAGCTTTTGCTTCACAGTCCATTCAGGTCATCCGGGAACTTGGTCTAGATGAAGAGAAAGTGAACGTAAACGGTGGAGCCATTGCCCTTGGACACCCGCTTGGTTGTACAGGAGCAAAGCTTACATTAACACTAATAAATGAATTAAAACGCAGACAAAAACAGTTCGGTGTTGTAACGATGTGTATCGGCGGAGGCATGGGTGCTGCAGGCGTATTTGAACTGCTTTAAAAAGAACACTGCTGACTTAAGTGGCAGCTTTCAAACTAATTTAGGAGGAATTTTACATGACTGAAATAAAAAAGGTTGTAAAGGGCGGGAGCTTTTTAATTGATGATCTTTCTTATGAAGATATTTTTACACCGGAAGATTTTTCAGATGAGCATTTAATGATTGCACAAACAGCGGAAGACTTTGTTGAAAAAGAAGTACTCCCACAACTTGAGCATTTGGAGAACCATGAATTTGATCGCACGGTTAAACTGTTAAAGAAAATGGGGGAACTGGGCTTGTTAGCCGTCGATATCCCTGAAGAATATGAAGGACTTGGCTTAGATAAGATCACTTCCTCTGTCATTACTGAGAAAATGGCTGGTGCTGGCGGATTCTCCCTTTCTTATGGAGCGCACGTGGGAATCGGCTCTCTCCCAATTGTTTTATTTGGAAATGAAGAGCAAAAGAAAAAGTATCTTCCGGCTCTCGCTTCCGGAGAAAAAATTGCTGCTTACGCTTTAACGGAGCCAGGCTCGGGATCCGATGCTCTTGGGGCAAAAACAACAGCTAAACTTAATGCGGCTGGCACTCATTATATTCTAAATGGTGAAAAGCAATGGATTACGAACGCCGGTTTTGCAGATGTTTTTGTCGTATATGCCAAAATTGATGGAGAGCACTTCTCTGCTTTTATCGTTGAAAGAGATTTTCCAGGCGTTTCAACTGGGGCGGAAGAAAAGAAAATGGGAATTAAATCTTCCTCCACTCGAACGCTTATTTTGGAGGATGTGTCTGTACCGGTAGAAAATCTATTAGGTGAACCTGGAAGAGGTCATGTGATTGCCTTTAACATTTTAAACATTGGTCGTTATAAATTGGCTGTAGGCGCTATCGGAGGAGCGAAAAAAGCATTTGATATGACCGTGCAATATGCAAATGGACGCAAACAGTTTAATACACCAATTTCTCAGTTCAATTTAACGAAAGAGAAATACGGTACGATGGCTTCGAAAATATATGCGGCTGAAAGCTCTGTTTATCGAACTGTAGGTTTATATGAAAATAATCAAGGCAAGCTTTCTGCAGAAGAAGTAAAAGATATTAAGAAACTAGCAAGTGCCATTGCTGAGTATGCGGTGGAATGCTCGGTCAATAAATTTTTTGCAAGTGAAGTTCTATCTTATGTCGTTGATGAAGGAGTGCAAATCCACGGGGGATACGGATATATGCAGGAATATCCAATTGAAAGAGCTTATCGGGATGCCCGCATCAACCGCATTTTTGAAGGAACAAATGAAATCAACCGCCTGCTCGTTCCTGGAACCTTGGTGAAAAAGGCAATGAAAGGAGATCTACCATTATTCCAAAAGGCTATAACCCTTCAAGAAGAAGTCATGATGTTAATGCCGGAAGAACCAGGCAATGAGCTACTTGCTCAAGAAAAATATTTGTTGAAAAATGCGAAGAAAATGGCGCTTCTCTTAGTTGGATTGGCCGCTCAGAAATATGGCAAAGCCCTTGAAAAAGAGCAAGAAATCCTTGCAAACATTGCTGACGTCGTGTCTAATGTCTATGCAATGGAATCTGTCGTATTACGCACGGAAAAGGCCATTAAAAAAGACGGTGCTGATAAGCATAAACAAAAGGTTCTTTATACACAAATCTTCTGCCAAGAGGCATTTAATGAAATCGAAGCGAGTGCCAAAGAAACACTTATTGCTGTTGAAGAAGGTGATATGTTACGCATGATGCTATCCATGCTTCGCAAGTTAACTCGTCACACTCCAGTGAACGTCATTGCGAAAAAGCGTGAAGCGGCTGATGTTCTAATCGAAGCTGAGCGTTATGTAGTGTAACGATAAATTTGGGCTTCCTTCATAAATGAGGGAAGCTTTTTTATTTTAGGCTTTTTTCTAAAAGATTGTTGCTAAAAGCAAAATAAAATTTATATTATTAACAAAAAATGTAGATTTTGTTAAAATTTTATTTAGGAGATGAGAAAATGAAAAGATTTATGATTGTTTTGACGACACTTGTTTTAACAACAGGGCTTCTTTATTTAGTAGGGCATATATTTACCATTCCGTTGTTAATGTTTCATCACAAATATATAGATAATTTAAACGGCTTCTACATTACAAGCAGTTCTTTGATTCCTTTAATGATTGGTTTAATTGTCAGTTTTTTTGCAGAAAAAATTTATGTTTATAAGTTCCGACAAGGGGCTGTCTAAAAAGTCCATTTAAGAGAAAAATGAACCCAAATTAAAAACCCAAGAATGTTGATTTAACAGCATTCTTGGGTTTTGCTTTTATAAAGATTTCGGCTGAAATACCACTTTCCGGACAGCCCCTTTTTATGCTCTTATGGATGCAACAGTTGTAAAGTTCACTCGTTGGCAAGAACAAAGAAGCATTCCCTTTACACCGGCATTTTCTTATTCAATTCAAGAATACGATGCCAAAAAAGGTAATTATCAAGGTATTTGGTTGCTAAACCTTGAAATCGATTCATCCACTTTTTCAAACGAGTATGATACCCGTTAACGTTTTGAATATGGTAAATTCCTTTCTTTGTATAGATCCCTTTACGAACATTGATGGCTTCGTGTTGTAAGCCCTTCATTGTAGCGAATTTTTTGTAGTTTGTCGCTGTATCTGTGCATTGCAAAGCAGAGGTGTCGATATGATTTCCGTCTAGAAGCTTTGCCTCTTTCTGGATAATTCAACATTAATTATTTCAGTAGGAGAGCACCACAGGAAGGCTACGGTAGTTTATGCCTCGCACTACTGGCCGCTGCCCAGGGGCGTTCCGCTTTTCTGAATAGAATGGAAAATATTTTTTTATGAAGGAGGAAAATCTACAAATGATGTCGAATTTATCCGATGGCTGAAAATCGCATATTGTCATCTATTAGGTTTTTCAAAGGCCTTATGGTAAAATGGCAGTGAATTTGAATAGGCGGTGATCATGGATGTCTCTAACTTTTTACTGGTATCCGAAATGCGGGACTTGCCGTAAAGCAAAGAAATGGCTGGATGAACATAACCTTGCATATGAGACAGTACATATTGTCGAAAATCCTCCTTCCCGTGAGGAATTAGTGGATTTATATCATAAAAGCGGACTGGAATTAAAGAAGTTTTTTAACACTAGCGGGCAGAAATATCGTGAACTCGGTGTTAAAGATCGTCTGAAAACCGCAACGGAGGATGAATTATTGGATTTGTTGGCGTCAGATGGCATGTTAATTAAAAGGCCTCTGTTAACAGATGGTGAACATGTTACTGTTGGTTTTAAAGAAGAAGAGTATGAAAAAATGTGGCTTAAATAAAAGCCTGCTTCCATTTATTCCTGTGAAATCGAATTATTTCGATGATAAATTTTTTTCGACAAACATACATGGAGGGATTTAAGCAATGAGCGTACCAAAAGAATTACGTTATTCAAAAGAACATGAATGGGTAAGAGTAGAAGATGGAAAGATTCGTATTGGAATTACGGATTTTGCTCAATCTGAGTTAGGGGATATTGTTTTCGTTGAACTTCCAGAAGTCGGCGATGAAGTAACGGTCAACGAACCATTTGGAAGTGTAGAATCTGTAAAAACCGTTTCTGAACTTTATGCTCCTGTCAGCGGTAAGGTAGTGGAAATTAACGAAGAATTAAGCGATAGCCCTGAATTTGTTAACGAATCACCATATGAAAAGGCATGGATGATTGTCGTGGAACCTTCAAACAGTGGTGAATTAGACGAACTTTTAACAGCTGAACAATATGAAGAAATGATTAAAGAAGATTAATTTTGGGGAAAAAGCACCTTTTGAGGGTGCTTTTTTGCATAAAATTTCCACTATTTCTAATGCAATTATAGGGAATCTTAACATAAAATCGGTGGAAAGGAATATTAGTCTACAATAATAGTGGATGGTGCAAATGAGAGAATTTTTTCATCATTCATGAGCAAATACCTATTGTTAATACTACTAATAATGATATAGTTAACATAATTAATTAGAGCACACGTATTGGAATTTGGAATATGTTAACATAAAACAGATTTCTATCTCGGGTGATGGATGATGAAAGATTTGTATGTTGACAAAGTATTGATCGTTGAAGGAAAATCGGATAAAAACAAAGTGAAAAATATTGTCAAGGAACCACTTGAAATTATATGTACGAATGGAACCATTAGTCACAGTAAGCTTGATGAATGGATTGAATTCCTTGAAGACAAGGATGTATATATTCTTGTCGATGCCGACGAAGCAGGTGAAAAGCTTCGGAAGCTATTTAAGCGTGAATTTCCAAATGCAGAGCATTTATATATAGATAGGATGTATCGAGAGGTGGCTACCGCTCCTGTGCACCATTTAGCCACAGTACTACTGAGCGCCAATATCGATGTCCATACTGAGTATTTAGAGATGGGATAAGGGCTATATGAATGAATGGAACCGAAATGATTTGACCTCCTTCCTTGAAAATGGAGGGAATGGATTGCTTTATTTTTATACGCCAATGTGCGGCACCTGCCAATTAGCAGGAAAAATGCTTGAGGTAATTAAGGAAATAGCTCGTATTGATATGGGTAAAATGAATTTGAATTTTTATCCTGATTTGGCGATGGACTTTGGAATTGAAAGTGTCCCCTGTTTATTGTTCATCCGTGGAGGAGAAGTAACTGATACGCTCTATGCATTTCGTTCTGTGCCGTACTTGCTAGAAAAAATAAATGAACATTTTGGTTGAGATTTACTTTAGACGCCTATGGAGGGCGTCATTTTTTTAGACTAAAAAGTTTATTTTTGGTTGCCTACAAATGTTGCTAACTTGTTTTTCCTCGTGTCATCGTTTCTCTACAAATGATTTCCTCTTGAACTTTCTCTACTTCTTTAGCATTGAGTACATTTTCCGACATATTTCTGGGAAAACACTGAAATCACGCTTGATAATAAAGACATTTGTCGAGCAATTCTAAAAGGAATTAAAGGGGGATTGCTTAAATTATAAGGTAAGACTAATGAATCGGAGTGAGGAATAATGATTGAAGCTGTACAAGTTTTTTTACAAGAAGTAAAGAAACGTAGCCATCTTTTCCCGTTAATTCAACAAGTAGATGTCCGGGTTGTCCTAAAAAGCGAACAGCAAACCATTCAGCTGATCATCAAAAATGGGGAAATTTTATTCCTTCATGAAAGAAACGATTCACAGCCCCATTGCCTTATCATAGGCAGCAATGATGGATTGGCACAGCTCCTTAAGGGTCAAGAAAAACTAAGAACTCTGGAACGAATCGGTAGCCTCACCGTTACCGCACCATTGCGGACAATCTTATTGTTGGAGTCCGTTTTTTATTTAGCCAATTCACGAAATGAAAAAAAGAAAAAGTTCAAAGAAACAAATCAGAACGGGTCACGTTTAGGAATTGCCCAGAAGGTTATCTAAGTGATGATCAAAATGATCAAGCCATTGACATAAGACTTCGAAAGGAAAAAATGCTTTTCTCCTAGTCCGTCAATGAGAGTAAGAAACCTAGGAATGTGTATAAGGACAAATGAGTAGACAAGAAAAAGAGGAAAGCAGAATTTAAATTCATAAACTTTCCTCTAACAAATTCCACCTTGAAATATACAATAATTTACATTATTGTATATTTATAGTTTATTAAAATTAATTACGAAATTATATAAATTTATGTTCAGGATTCATTGGAGAAGTTGGAGAAACCTCAAAGAAGCAAAGAAATGGAACTGGAACTGGAACGTTGATAGTAGCGAGTAGTTGAGAACTACTCACTTATTTAGTTTAATTTTAAGCATTTATTCTTTCTGTCCCTACAGCAGGAGCGGGAACTTTAACAGCAGGTTTGGCAGCTTTAGGTGCGTATGGAGCAACTTTAGATTCTTTACTTAAAACACACCAAAATGCCCAACTGGCTAGAGGCATATACTTTAATTTATAATTTAGAATGGGTGTGTTTTGATGATATTATTCAAGGTAGGGAGTGTCTTACTTGCCTTTTTAATTGGGTTTGGACTATATTTCTTGATTGCTAAAAAAGAAAAAAATAGAAATAGTTCAATTCTAGGTTATTCTTATTTGTTTGTAGGGATATTTGGGTTAATTATAAGCTTTTTAATAATGTAAAAGGTAAACTAAAAGCGAGTATTTTAATACTACTCGCTTTTAGTTATGACAGAATTATTGTTTTCAAAATCTTTAAACCTAGCAAGTAAGTATTTCTCTTTAGAATCGCTACCTCTATGAATTAAGTTAGTATGGAACATAATGGCTCCTGTCCTTCTAGTAATAATTTGAGCTTCCTCAAGAGTTTAAAGCTTATCAGTAACTGAACAAGTAGATGTCCGGGTTGTCCTAAAAAGCGAACAGCAAACCATTCAGCTTATCATCAAAAATGGGGAAATTTTATTCCTTCATGAAAGAAACGATTCACAACCCCATTGCCTCATCAGCGGGAGTAGTGATGGATTGGCACAGCTCCTTAAGGGGCAAGAAAAACTAAGGACTCTGGAACGAATCGGTAGCCTCACCATTACCGCACCATTGCGGACAATCTTATTGTTGGAGTCCGTTTTTTATTTGGCCAATTCACGAAATGAAAAAATGAAAAAGATCAATAAAATAAATCAGAACGGGTCACGTTTAGGAATTGCCCAAAAGGTTATCTAAGTGATGATCAAAATGATCAAGCCATTGACATAAGACTTCGAAAGGAAAAAATGCTTTTCTCCTAGTCCGTCAATGAGAGTAAGAAACGTAGAAATGTGTAAAAGGACAAATGAGTAAACAAGAAAAAGAGGAAAGCAGAATTTAAATTCATAAACTTTCCTCTAACAATTTTTACCTTAATAATAAATGGTAATTTACATTATTGGATATTTATGGTTTATTGGAATTAGTTACGTAAAACTACGTGTGAAAGGAGAATCTCTCCATGTTTGTAGGAGATTTGATTTTTCAAGTTGTTCAAATATTATTTCTGCTCATTCTTGGTGTAGGAGTCGTCTGGATTGGCAGGTTGATGTTAAAAAATAAAAATAATTGAGTTTAATTTCTTTTATAAAATCCTCTATTCATATAAATGAAATATGAGAAATTATTTTTGTAGTTTTATATTTCTCCCTCTATTTTTGGACTAGTGTTCTTATCTCCAAAATTAAAAAGATCTTTAATCAAACCTATTGACTCGGAATTAAACTTCATGTATGATTTTTTTTTTAAATATTCGCACATTAAATGACTTACATAAAGATTCTTATCAAGAGAGGTGGAGGGACTGGCCCAGTGAAGCCCAGCAACCGGTACTTGAAACACGGTGCTAAATCCAGCAGAGCTTATAGCTCTGAAAGATAAGAAGAGAATTCCCCCTCTTCTTATGAAGCAGGGGATTTTTATTTTTAGAAGGGAGAGAGAACGATGACGGCAAAGGAAAAGAAATATCGCTTTGAAACATTAAGTGTTCATGGAGGATTGTCTCCTGATCCGGTAACAGGGGCACGAGCAGTCCCTATTTATCAGAACAATGCTTACCAATTTAAAAATACAGAACATGCCGCAAACCTCTTTGCACTGGCAGAGCAAGGATATATATATACCCGTATCCATAACCCGACAACAACGGTTTTTGAGGAACGGGTTGCACTTTTGGAAGGAGGGGTTGGAGCACTTGCGGTAGCAAGTGGTATGGCAGCCATAACGCTCGCGATTCTTAACCTTGCCGAAGCTGGAGATGAAATTGTGTCAGCTTCCACACTATATGGTGGAACATACAATTTATTTGCTGTGACTCTTCCTAAATACGGGATTAACGTAAAGTTCGTCGACCCAGAGGATCCGGAGAATTTCCGGGCAGCTATTACGGAAAAAACAAAAGCGGTCTTTGCTGAAACTGTTGGAAATCCAAGTTTGCGCGTGTTGGATATCGAAAAAGTGGCAAATATTGCACATGAAGCGGGTATTCCATTAATTGTTGATAATACTTTTGCCACTCCATATTTATGCCGTCCGATTGAGCATGGGGCAGATATTGTGGTTCACTCTGCTACAAAGTGGCTGTTAGGAAATGGTACGACAACAGGAGGCATCATTGTAGATGGTGGTAAATTTGATTGGAATTCTCCGAAATTCCCTGGCTTCACTACTCCAGATCCAAGCTACAATAACCTTGTTTATGCGGAGGCACTGGGACCACTTGCGTATATTATTAAAGCACGTGTTCAACTGCTTAGAGACATGGGACCTTCGTTAAGTCCACAAAATGCGTTTCAATTTGTATTAGGATTGGAAACATTGCATGTGCGTATGAAAGAGCATGTAGCCAATGCGAAAGAGGTCGTTAAGTACTTGAAGAACCATCCAGCGGTCGAGTGGGTTTCTTATCCAGGGGATGCTTCTCACCCTGACTATGAGCTTGCTCAAAAGTATCTGCCTAAAGGGGCTGGTTCAATTGTTATCTTCGGAATAAAAGGTGGAAGAGAAGCTGGGGCAAAATTAATAGATTCCATTAAGATTTGGGCGCATGTAGCGAATGTCGGTGATGCCAAGAGCTTGATTATTCACCCGGCAAGCACCACCCATCAACAGCTCGATGTGGAAGGATTAAAGGCATCTGGTGTGTCAGAAGACTTAATTCGTTTATCTATTGGGATTGAAAATGTAGAGGATTTAATTGAAGATTTAGAAGATGCCATTGAAGTAGCAACAGGTATTACCTCTTTGAAAACGAAAGCCTAAGTATTATTAAAAATTTCCATTGACACCTGTTTTTATCCGTGATACGATAGCCTTCGTAAAATATTTTCTGACTTATACACAGCGATGTGTTAACTGAATATAGGATTGCTTAAACGCTCTTATCAAGAGAGGTGGAGGGATGTGCCCAATGAAGCCCGGCAACCGTCAATTCTTTGAATTGAAATGGTGCCAATTCACACAAAGCATTTTGCTTTGAGAGATGGGAGAAAGGATTGTTGTTTTATGATGCCTTTCTGCCTGTGCAGAAAGGCATTTTTTTATAAGATCATATTGGGGGCAAGAAATTCCTTTTTGCCCGCCAATGATAGAATCCTTTTCAGAAAAAAAGTCAAAATATAAATTTAATTCGGATAAGAAGCAGGTGAGTTCATGATATCGATCAAAAACGTCCGAAAGATTTTTCCTTCCAAGCATGGCCTGCTTAAAGCTGTGGATGAAGTGAATCTTGAAATTAAAGAAGGCGAAATCTTCGGAATCATCGGATATAGTGGTGCCGGAAAGAGTACTTTAATTCGTATGCTGAATGGTTTGGAAATTCCAACAGATGGTTCTGTAACAGTGGCGGGCCGGGAAATTTCCAAAATTAAAGGAAGCGAGCTTCGGCAGGCAAGGCAAGAAATTAGTATGATTTTTCAGCATTTCAACCTTTTGTGGTCAAGAACAGTTAGTGAAAATATTGCTTTCCCATTAGAAATTGCTGGTGTGAAAGCCCCAGAGAGGAAAAAACGGGTAGCCGAGTTGATTAAATTAGTTGGTCTAGAAGGTAGAGAAGATGCCTATCCATCTCAACTAAGTGGAGGTCAGAAGCAAAGGGTCGGGATTGCTCGAGCGCTGGCAAATAATCCAAAAGTTTTGCTTTGTGATGAAGCAACCTCTGCACTTGATCCACAGACTACAGATTCCATTTTGGATCTATTAGTCGATATTAACAAAAAACTAGGTTTAACGATTGTGTTAATTACCCATGAAATGCATGTCATCAGGAAAATCTGTCATCGTGTAGCTGTTATGGAAAGTGGAAGAATTGTTGAACTTGGTCAGGTTCTAGATGTGTTTAAAAACCCTAAACAGCCGATTACAAAGCGATTTGTTCAACAAGTGACAGAGCCGGAAGAAGCAAAAGAAACCATCGAGCATTTACTGGAGCGTTATCATTCAGGTTCCATTGTCAAGTTAACCTTTATTGGTGATTCTGCTGAACAGCCACTGATCACCCATCTAATTCGTCATCACCATGTGACAGTCAATATATTACAAGGTAAGATTTCGCAAACGCAAAGCGGTTCGTACGGATCTCTTTTCATTCATATCGACGGGGACCAAGCAGAAATCAGTAGAGCCATAGAATATATTCGTTCCCAAAAGGTAGGAGTGGAGGTGGTTACAGGTGAATAATCAAGAAGGTTACTTTCAAAATGTCGATTGGTCGGCGATGTGGCAGGCAACGGTGGAAACTTTATATATGACGGGCATTTCCGTATTGATTACATTTGTGTTGGGCATCATTCTTGGTATGCTTTTATTCTTAACATCACCGGGAAATTTATGGGCAAATAAGCCGATTAACTTAGTCATAAGTGCAATCGTAAATATTTTCCGTTCCATACCATTTATTATTTTGATTGTATTATTAATTCCATTAACCATGTTAATCTTTCAAACAATGATTGGCGAAAATGCAGCATTGCCAGCTTTAATTATTGGTTCCGCTCCGTTCTATGCAAGAATGGTTGAAATTGGCCTTCGTGAAATTGATAAAGGTGTTATTGAAGCTGCCAAATCCATGGGAGCAACTACGGGAACGATTATTTGGAAGGTATTGTTACCGGAATCCATGCCGGCACTTGTTTCCGGAATTACGGTAACAGCCATTGCCTTGGTTAGCTATACAGCCATGGCGGGTGTCATAGGTGCAGGAGGATTGGGAAATCTCGCCTATCTTCAAGGATTCCAGCGAGGACATAATGACGTAACCTTGGTTGCTACCATTATCATTTTAGTTATAGTATTTGCGATTCAATTTATTGGTGATTTTATCACTTCAAAATTAGATAAACGATAAAGGGGAGTTTAGACAATGAAAAAATGGTTAAGTGTATTTTTTGCTTTAACGCTTGCTTTTGTTCTTGCTGCTTGTGGAACAGGAAATGACAAAGAAAACGCTGGAGATAGCGGGGATAAAGCATCGAAAGAAACAAAAACATTAGTGGTCGGTGCATCCAACGTACCACATGCTGAAATTTTAGAAGAAGCAAAACCACTATTAAAGGAGAAAGGCATTGACCTGAAAATCGAGACATTCCAAGATTATGTATTACCTAACAAGTCTTTAGCATCTAAAGAATTGGATGCTAACTACTTCCAGCATATCCCTTACTTGAATGCTCAAAATGAAGAATTCGGTTATGGATTTGTCAATGCAGGTGGTATCCATATTGAGCCAATTGGTGTTTATTCCAAAAAGTACAAAAAACTTAGCGACCTTCCAGAAGGTGCACATCTTATCATGAGTAACTCTGTCGCTGACCATGGGCGTCTTTTATCCTTACTTGAAAAAGAAGGACTAATTAAATTAAAAGACGGCATTGATAAGACAAAAGCTGAAATTAAAGATGTAGTAGAGAATCCTAAGAAGCTTAAATTTGATGCAAACTATGAGGCAGCACTTCTTCCGCAAATCTATAATAAAGGTGAAGGGGATGCCGTGTTAATCAACTCTAACTACGCGATCGATGCCGGCTTAAATCCATTAAAAGATTCAATCGCTATTGAAGATAAAGAGTCTCCATATGTAAACGTCATTGCCGTTCGTAAAGGGGACGAAAATAGAGAAAAAATCAAGGCGCTTATCGAAGTTCTACATTCAAAAGAAATCCAAGATTTCATTTTAGAAAAATATGATGGTGCTGTTGTACCAGTATCTGAATAATTAATATAAGTAGAAAAAAGGTTAGAAAAGTCAGTGAGGATGATTCACTGGCTTTTCTTATTTCTTTACATTGAAACAAGATTTGATGGTAAAAATAGATTTGATATGTACCATTGGCAATTATATTGAAAATGGGTTATGATTTTATTCGAGTTTATTTTACATATTTTTTATCTACTATGAATATCTGAAATTTGATTCTAATCTGAAATTCATTCTCAATTAGCCATCCTTTATTGAAAATAAAAGCTAGGTTTATACAGTATAAAGGTTGCTAACACCTTTAATTTGTTATAAGATTGTAATGAGAATAAATTGAGAATGATGTTAGAGACGTTAGGATCTGATAATACAAACATTCTTTGTCGGAGGTATTAATATGGCTGGATCAACTTTAACAATCAAGGATTTACATGTGGCAATTGATGGAAAAGAAATTTTAAAAGGTGTAAACCTTGAAGTAAAAGGCGGAGAGATTCACGCAATCATGGGACCAAACGGAACTGGTAAATCCACTTTATCAGCAGCGATCATGGGTCATCCAAAATATGAAGTAACAAGTGGTAGCATCACACTAGATGGTCAAGATGTTTTAGAAATGGAAGTAGATGAGCGTGCACGTGCTGGTCTATTTTTAGCCATGCAATATCCAAGTGAAATCACTGGTGTAACAAATGCAGACTTTTTACGTTCAGCGATCAACAGCCGTCTAGGAGAAGGAAACGAAATTTCATTAATGAAATTTATCCGTAAAATGGATGAAAAGATGGAATTCCTTGAAATGGATTTAGACATGGCGCAACGTTACTTAAATGAAGGTTTCTCAGGTGGGGAGAAAAAACGGAACGAAATTTTACAATTAATGATGTTGGAACCAAAAATTGCGATCCTCGATGAGATTGACTCCGGACTTGATATCGATGCCCTTAAGGTTGTATCAAAAGGTGTCAATAGTATGCGTGGTGAAGATTTTGGATGCTTAATTATCACTCACTATCAGCGTCTTTTAAACTATATTACTCCTGACTATGTGCATGTTATGATGCAAGGCCGTGTTGTTAAATCTGGAGGACCGGAACTGGCTCAACGTTTAGAGGCAGAAGGATACGACTGGATTAAGAAAGAACTTGGGATCGAAGACGAAACAGTTGGGCAAGAAGCGTAAGACTTGCGGTTAGGAGGATGAACATGACAATCGAAACAATTGATAAAGGTATCGTCAGCTCTTTTTCCAAAGAAATGAGCGAGCCTGCCTGGTTTGAAGAGCTTAGGCTAAAGGCATTAGCCGAGTTTGAAGAGCTTCCAATGCCAAAACCGGATAAAACCAAAATTGATAAGTGGAACTTCACAAATTTTAATCAGTATACCGTTAAAAGTGAAGCCTTCACATCTTTGGCGGATCTTCCGGATGAAGTGAAAGCACTCGTGGATGTGGATGCAGGTAACCAAAATTTATACATCCAACGCAATCAGACTCCGGCATATTTGACCTTGTCTGATGAGCTAAAAAAACAGGGTGTAATTTTTACTGATATTTTTACTGCAGCCCGCGAACACGGTGACTTATTGAAAAAATATTATATGACACAAGCGATTAATGCAGATGAGCATCGTCTAACTGCTTTGCATGCAGCGCTTGTAAACGGCGGCATATTCTTATATGTTCCAAAAAACGTTCAAATCACCGAACCAATTCAGGCAGTATTCTTACATGATAATAATGAAGCAAATCTCTTTAACCATGTGCTTGTGGTTGCGGATGATAATAGTTCTGTTACGTATGTTGAAAACTACATTTCCACAATGGAAACATCTAACACATTAGCGAACATTTTAACAGAGGTAATCGCGAATACGAATGCCCGAGTACAATATGGAGCGGTTGATAATTTGGCAAAAGGGGTTACTACTTATGTAAACCGCCGTGGGGTAACCGGCCGTGATTCCCGTATCGAATGGGCGCTTGGATTAATGAACGAAGGCAATACCATTTCTGAAAATACAACGAACCTACTTGGTGATGGTTCCTATGGTGATACAAAAACCGTAGTAGTTGGACGTGGTGAGCAAATCCAAAACTTCACTACTAAGGTGGTTCACTTTGGTAAACATACAGAAGGTTATATCTTGAAGCACGGTGTAATGAAGGACAGCGCTACTTCTATTTTTAACGGAATCGGAAAAATTGAGCATGGTGCTTCCAAATCTAACGCTGAACAAGAGTCTCGCGTATTAATGCTTAGCGAAAAAGCACGCGGAGATGCCAACCCAATTCTATTGATCGACGAAGATGATGTAACAGCAGGACATGCGGCATCTGTTGGACGTGTAGATCCTACTCAACTTTATTATCTAATGAGCCGGGGAATTCCAAAGGCAGAAGCAGAACGCTTAGTTATTCATGGTTTCCTTGCGCCGGTGGTAAATCAACTTCCAATTGAAAAAGTAAAACAGCAATTGACGGAAGTTATTGAAAGGAAAGTAAGATAATGAATATCCAAGATATTCGCAAACAGTTTCCGATTTTGGACCAGGAAGTAAACGGGAAGCCTCTTGTTTACTTAGACAGTGCGGCTACATCTCAAAAACCGATTCAGGTGATTGAAACCCTTGAAAGATATTACCGTGAGTACAATTCCAACGTCCATCGTGGTGTTCATACATTGGGAACAAAAGCGACGGATGCTTACGAAGGGGCACGGGAAAAAGTTCGAAAGTTCATCAACGCCAAATCGATTCAAGAAGTTATTTTTACGAGAGGGACAACGACGGCCCTTAATACGGTCGCTGCAAGCTATGCTGCTGCGAACTTGAAGGAAGGCGATGAAATTGTTATTTCCTATATGGAGCACCATAGTAATATCATCCCTTGGCAGCAGGTGGCAAAACGAACTGGAGCCCAATTGAAATACCTCCCACTTCAGGAGGATGGAACGATTTCATTAGACGATGTTCGGGCAACTGTTACATCTAATACAAAGATTGTATCGATTATGCAAATTTCCAATGTTCTTGGCGTTATTAATCCGATTAAGGAAATTGCTCAAATTGCGCATGAAAATGGTGCGATTATGGTCGTGGACGGTGCCCAAAGTGCACCACATATGAAAATCGATGTTCAAGATTTAGACTGTGATTTTCTTGGATTCTCCGGCCATAAAATGTGCGGCCCAACTGGTATCGGAGTTTTATATGGTAAAAAGCATTTACTTGAAAACATGGAGCCGATTGAGTTTGGCGGAGAGATGATTGATTTTGTTGAATTGTATGATTCCACATGGAAAGAACTACCTTGGAAGTTCGAAGGGGGTACCCCTATCATTGCTGGTGCGGTAGGTCTTGGCGCAGCAATCGATTTTTTAAATGAAATTGGACTTGATCAAATTGCAGAACATGAACGTAAACTCGCTGCCTATGCACTTGAAAAAATGGCAGAGATCGAAGGTATTCAAATATATGGTCCGCTAGATCCAGCCAAACGTGCCGGAGTTGTCACATTTAATATTCAGGATGTGCATCCGCATGATGTGGCAACGGTCTTAGATGCAGAAGGGATCGCAGTCCGCGCCGGCCATCATTGTGCCCAACCATTGATGAGATGGTTAAAAGCAACAGCTACAGCTCGCGCCAGCTTTTACCTATATAATACGGAAGAAGATATTGATAAACTTGTTGAAGGGCTTGTCAAAACAAAGGAGTATTTCAGTGATGTCTTCTAATAACTTAGATCAATTGTACCGCCAAGTCATTATGGATCATTATAAAAATCCCCGTAATCGCGGTATCTTAGAGGATGGCAATTTGACGATTGATATGAACAACCCTACTTGTGGTGACCGGATTCGTTTAACAATCAAGGTCGAGGACGGCATTGTAAGTGATGCCAAATTTGAAGGCGAAGGTTGTTCCATTTCCATGTCATCTGCCTCTATGATGACCCAAGCGATCAAAGGGAAAAATATAGATGACGCATTAAAATTGTCTAAGATTTTTTCCAATATGATGCAAGGGAAAGAATATGACGATGATATCGATTTAGGGGATATTGAAGCATTATCAGGTGTGTCTAAATTTCCAGCCAGAATTAAATGTGCAACATTAGCATGGAAGGCAATGGAAAAAGGACTCAAGGAAGAAGAAAAGCATTAACACCAAGAGAAAGTATCAGCAGAATGAGCTCAACAATCAAACGGAAAGGGTCAAATACTGACCCTCCGTTTCCAAAGGAGGAATACGACGATGGCGAAAAAAATGCCGGAAATCGGTGATTATAAATATGGTTTTGCCGATAAGGACGTTTCCATTTTCCGCTCAAAGCGTGGTTTGACACGTGAGATTGTCGAAGAAATTTCTAAGATGAAGGGCGAACCGCAATGGATGCTTGATTTCCGTTTAAAATCTCTTGAGCATTTCTATAACATGCCAATGCCTCAATGGGGCGGAGATCTAAATGCATTAGACTTTGATGAGATTACTTACTATGTAAAACCATCCGAAAAATCAGAGCGTTCTTGGGATGAGGTCCCTGAAGAAATTAAGGCAACCTTTGATAAGCTAGGAATTCCTGAAGCAGAACAAAAATATTTGGCAGGGGTTTCTGCACAGTATGAATCTGAGGTTGTTTACCATAACATGAAGGAAGATTTAGAAGCATTAGGAATTATCTTTAAAGATACAGATTCTGCTTTAAAAGAAAATGAAGATATCTTCCGTAAGCACTGGGCAACGGTTGTACCACCAACAGATAACAAATTTGCGGCCTTGAACTCTGCCGTTTGGTCTGGTGGCTCCTTTATCTATGTTCCGCCAGGTGTAAAAGTGGATACTCCATTACAAGCGTACTTCCGTATTAACTCTGAGAACATGGGACAATTTGAAAGAACACTCATTATCGTAGATGAAGGTGCTCATGTTCACTATGTAGAAGGTTGTACGGCGCCGGTTTACACAACCAACTCCCTTCACAGTGCGGTTGTTGAAATTATTATTAAAAAAGGTGCATACTGCCGCTATACAACGATTCAGAACTGGGCTAATAACGTTTATAATCTGGTTACAAAACGGGCTGTTTGTGAAGAAAATGCAACAATGGAATGGATTGACGGTAACATCGGTTCTAAGCTTACGATGAAGTATCCTGCCGTTATTTTAAAAGGTGAAGGCGCACGCGGTATGACATTATCCATTGCCATTGCCGGTAAAGGTCAGCACCAAGATGCAGGAGCGAAAATGATACACCTTGCACCAAATACATCTTCAACGATTGTTTCTAAATCGATTTCCAAGCAGGGCGGTAAGGTAACGTACCGCGGTATTGTCCACTTCGGACGTAAAGCGGATGGTGCCCGTGCTAATATCGAGTGTGACACGTTGATTATGGATAACCAATCTACTTCAGATACAATTCCATATAACGAAATTTTAAATGACAACATTTCACTTGAACACGAAGCGAAAGTTTCCAAAGTTTCAGAAGAACAACTCTTCTATCTAATGAGCCGTGGAATCTCTGAGCAGGAAGCAACTGAAATGATTGTCATGGGCTTCATTGAACCATTCACAAAAGAACTACCAATGGAATACGCTGTTGAAATGAACCGTTTGATTAAGTTCGAAATGGAAGGCAGTATTGGATAACAAATAAAAAACCTTTATATATCAAGGGTTTGAGAGGGTTTCATGTCGTGCCAAATTTGTGCCAAGTTGAAATTATCTTTTAGTGTAGGAGGCGAACTTTTGAAGTTCGTCTTCTTATATTTTTTCAGTAATATCAAGATAAGTATCCGCAGTTGTTTTGATGGTTTTATGCCCCAAACGACTTGATACATATTTAATGTTTGCTTTTGATTCAAGTAACAAAACTGCATGTGTGTGTCTGAGGCTTTAGTGATTCCTAAAGTTGTGGGCGATATTTTGCCAGCCTTCAAAGCTGAAAATGATTTAATTGTAGAATCAGCACCCGTTTTTGATGGTGTGAAGCTTGAAGCAAAACCATTATATGCAATGACTTCAATTTCCTTGGAATTGCTTGAATCAAGTGGGATAGTTTAGGATTAGCCGTTACTCAAATTATGGCTTCAAGTATGGCGCAAGTCGTTTAAAGCTTCATGCTTCATGGCGGTGATCCGTTAGATATGAGGGGATTTTAAACGATGCTGATATTAATCTTGTGGATGCTAACACCATTGATTATGAGAGCATTGGGCAAGGAATCAAAGCCATTAGAAATAATAACGGGCGAGCAAATGGACTTGTATTAAATTCTAATGATTCAATGGATATGGAACTATTAACAGATACAACAGGGCAATTTATTCAAGCCCCTAGCTTCATGCAAAATCTAAATACTTACAATGTGGCGGGCGGTTTAGAAGAAAATCAGGCGCTAGTTGGTGATTTAGGTACGATTGCATGGGGGGTATTACCTGAAGGCGGTTTACAGATTGATATTGATAAATCAGGCGATGCTTTCAATCGTGGACAAATTAAAAACAGGGCTAGAATCAATAGTGATTTTGCTTTGACTAATCCTAAATTTATAGCCTATATTAGACCGACTGAATAACAGTATAAAATTGTAGTTTTGAAGTAGGGGGCAACCCTTACTTTTTTTGTTGTAAAAGGTTTTACTATTTGAAATAAGTGTTATTGAACTAACGGGCAGTTTAGTTGAATAAGGAATTTCTAACCTCTTTATATAATAGTGTATATTATTAAGTCAGTTTAGCTTTAGTTGAGAAGAGAAAGGTGAGATGAGAAATGAGTAAAACCGAATTATATACTCAAACAGGGGTTGCGATGACTTGTCGCTCTTACGAAGAGTATCAAGAAATGTTCATGTTAGAGCAAGATTTTTTAGGAAAAGGTACAATTCTTGATATTGCTTCAGGTGCTTCATCATTTACAGCAGAATTAAATCAAAGGGGATTTAAAGCGATGGCTGTTGACCCTTTATACAAACTTTCAATTGAAGAAATCGGTAGTCTTGGAAGAAAGGAAATCAAAATAGCTTCTCAAAAGTTATCCCAAAATGAAAATCTTTTTGTATGGAACTATTACAATAGCTTAGAACATCATGATGATATTCGAAACTGTTCGTTAAATCAATTTATAAATAGTTATAAAAGAGATGAAAAAAAGAAATATACGTTCCAGCAAGATTGCCTTCTTTACCTTTTGATGATGATACATTTTCACTTGTTTTTTGTTATCACTTTATATTCCTATATCAAGAGCAATTTAATTTTAAATTCCATTTAGATGCTATTAAGGAAATGGTAATAATTACAAAAAAAAGATGGTTCAATTTTTATATATCCTTTAGTTGGTTTTAAAGACGAAGTTTACCCATATTTGGACGAATTAATAGAAGCATTAAATAAGAAAGAAGTTAGTGCTAGAATTAATGGGACGAACTTTAGATTTCTTCCATCAGCAACCCATTATCTAAAGATTGACAAATAAATAATCATTTTTAGAATAAGTACATTATTCAAGTAACGGGTGCGATAGCTGAACAAAGCTGTCGCTTCTTTAACTATTGGGCAGTTTAGTTCAATAAGAAAAAATGGAATTTTGAAAATTATATATGGAAAATTTATTTAAAGTTGGAACTTCTATTCGTTTCAAACGTATTCAGTGTTGTTTAACTTGTGTTCAACAATCGGGCAATATTGTTTAATAAAAAACTAATTATCGAAGGGAATTTAGGTTATGAATGTTTCGGCATGGAAACAGAAGGACACATGGACTGGGAAGGAATTTACGCTACTGCTATTACTCGAATTTATATTTGTGATTGTGGTTGTTAAATATGGCGTCCAATCACTTTATCTATCTTTGTTTAGCAATACACTATACTCAGGAACATTGACTGGATTAACAATTGCGATTGTACTCATGACAGGATTATATTTAATCGCACTACGTCCTAAAAATCTTTCATGGAAAGAGGTAGGAGTAAGAAGTTTTTCTACAAAGTATTGGTTAAAAATCCCGATATGGTTATTGATAACCATTATTTTAAGCGTAGCTGTAGTATTACTAACAAGTTTATTAGGTAATAGTGTAGATAACAGCAAGACGGAGAGCTTACAGCAAAATATTAATCTGTTTACTATACTCATTGGTATTATTTCCGCTGGCGTAGTATCTCCAGTTTATGAAGAGATATTTTATCGAGGGTTTATCTACCGTTGGTTAAGAGTTAGACTTGGAATGAATTGGGGAATCGTGATTAGCTCGCTAATATTTACGATAGCGCACTTTCCAACTTTAAACGCAATGCCCGTGAATTTCATCAACGGTGTTGTGTTCGCTTGGGCGTATGAAAAGACAGGTTCTGCCATTCCAGGAATGATAGTTCATGGAGTATTTAATACAATAGCAGTTTTATTAACGGTAACAGGTTAAGACGGTATTTATAAACATATTCCGTTAAAGGACGCCATTGTTTAATAAATGTCTCTGTTCTTATTAAACTAACGGGTGCATTACTTCAATAGGAACTTTCAAAAGAATCGAGTAGGAGGGAGCGATTAACTCCCGTCCTCTCACACCACCGTACGTACGGTTCCGTATACGGCGGTTCAATTAAGATAATTGACGCAAGTCTTTATAACTTCCGTGAATAGCTGTTCTCTTTATGCCAGTGGTCACTCCACCCTCCAAGAGGTCTCCCACGGGATTCACCGCTTCCTCCCTCAAGTGAGGTACTACGTTTTCTGTGTTCATCATGACTCACTGAATGCCAAGGGCTATTCTCTCTTAATTGTTCGGTCCTTCTTAGTTGTTCTAGACCAACTAATACTATGACCTCTGCTGACTTCTGACGGTTCAGCTACTTATTGGTATGTCAACACTAAACTAGACAACTTTTTTAAGGTGTTCATTTTTATATTCAATAGGGCTTAAATACCCAAGTGTTCCGTGAATTCTGATATGATTAAACCAATGAACATAATCATCTAATTCT